>NZ_DSDD01000377.1:0-18893 GCF_011048875.1 Rhodovulum sp. | reverse complement strand
GTTTTCCGAGGTGTTGCAGGACGAGGCAATGTCGGACTTGCGCACCGTGCGCCCGCTGTTCACGGCGCAATACATCAGTGCGCGCATCGCGATATTGGTCCGTATCGTCAACCTCATTAGCGGTTCTCTTTGCCAGCCGTCGCGGATAATGATTATCTCACATACGGGTTCTATCCAGCATAGAGCCTGTTAAAGATCAGGCAAGCCTCTTGCGCGCATGGCAGGGGGACGGGTGCGAACAGACGAGCGGGGCAGGGCTTGGGCCGGAAACGCGCGAAGAAGGACGATCCCGCGGCGAAGCGGCTGGCCCGGATGACGGCCCCGGTGATGAGCAGGCTCGAACGTGCAGGCGCTCTTGCGACCGGGGCTTCGTTGCTGTGGCTGGTACAGGCGGGCGCGGTGGCGCTGGCGATCGGGCACATGCTGGAACCCGACCGGGTCGGCGGCCATGTCGCCGTGTATGCGCTGATCTTCATCGCCGTGGGCCTGATGCGGGCCCTGCTCGACCACCGGGCGGGTGCGATGGCGTTCAGCGCGGCCGATACGGTGCTGGCGCTGGAACGCGCGCGCCTGGTCACCCGCGAGGCGCGCCGCGCCACCGACGACGCCGCGCGCCCCCCCGCAGCGCGGACCGCCACGCTGGCCGCCGAGAAGCTGGCGGCCATGACGCCGTTTCTTACCCGCTATGCCGTCGCCAAGCGTCGTGCGAATGTCTTGCCGCTGGTGATCCTGGCGGTGTCGTTCTGGTTCTCCTGGGCGGTGGGTCTCGTGCTGCTGGTCGCGGGGCCGCTGATCCCGGTCTTCATGGCGCTGGTCGGCATCGCCGCCAAGAAGGCAAGCGAGCGGCAGATGGAAGAGCTTGCCAACATGAACGTGCTGCTGCTCGAACGGCTGACGGCGCTGGTCGATATCCGGCTGCTCGACGCCTCCGAGCGCACGGTGGAGGGCTTTCGCGATGCGGCCGACCGGCTGCGCCACCGCACGATGGAGGTTCTGCGCATCGCGTTCCTGTCCTCGACCGTGCTGGAACTGTTCGCCGCGATCGGGGTGGCGATGGTGGCGGTCTATGTCGGCTTCAGCCTGCTGGGCGAGCTGAATTTCGGCGCCTGGGGGGCGCCGTTGACGGTGGCGCAGGGGGTGTTCCTGCTGCTGCTGGCCCCCGATTTCTTCCAGCCGCTGCGTGACCTGTCCGCGGCCTGGCATGACAAGGCAGATGCCAGCGCCGTGGCGCGAGAACTGGACGAACTGGAATCCCGGGGCGAAAGCTCGTTCCTGGGCGTCGGCGCGACGGCCCGGCCGATCGACACCGCCGACACGCTTTCGGTCCGGGGTCTGGCCTATCGTCCTCCCGGCGGACGGCTGATCCGCTTTCCCGATTTCGACCTCGGCCCCGGCGAGACGCTGGCGATCACCGGGCCAAGCGGCATCGGCAAGTCCTCGCTGCTGCGGCTGATCGCCGGGATGGCGGTGCCGACCGAGGGCGAGATCCGGCTGGGCAACACCGTTCTGACGCGCGAGAATGCCGACGCGTGGCGGGGCAGGCTGGGCTGGCTGCCGCAGCAGCCGCGCTTCGTGTCGGGCAGCCTGCGCAAGAACCTGACGCTGGCGGTCCGGCCGGGGCGATCTCTGCCGCTGCCCGTGGCGCTGGAACTGGCCGCCGCCGACCGCATCGTGACGACCCTGCCGCGCGGGCTGAACACCCAGTTGGGCGAGTTCGGCATGGGCGTCTCGGGCGGCGAGGCGCGGCGGCTGATCGTGGCGCGCGCCGCGCACGCCTATCCCGACCTGCTTCTGGCCGACGAACCCACCGCCGATCTGGACGAGGAAACCGCCGCGCTGGTGACCGAGGGGCTTCTGGGGCTGGTCGCGGGCGGTGCGGCGCTGATCGTGGCGACCCATGACCCGGTCCTTGCCGCAAGGATGGACCGCCAGATCGCCATGCGGGCGGAGGAGGCCGCATGAGCCATATCTTCCATGTCATGCTGCTGATCTGGCGGGCACAACGCGCACCCCTGATCCGCGGCACCGTTCTGGCGGTGGCGGTGCTGGCGGCGGGCGTTGCGCTGCTGGGTCTGTCGGGCTGGTTCATCACCGCGGCGGGGGCGGCGGGGCTGGCCGGGATCGGCATCGCGTTCAACGTCTTCCAGCCCTCGGCCGGAGTGCGTTTCCTGGCGCTCGCCCGGACCGCGGCGCGCTATGGCGAGCGGCTTCTGACCCATGACGCGACGCTGAAAAGCCTGACCGATATCCGTGTTCGGCTGTTGCGCGGGGTGCTGGGGCTGCCCTTCCAGCGGCTGGCGCGGCTGAGGGGGGCGGAAACGATGAACCGCCTGGTGGCCGATGTCGATGCGCTGGACGGCATTTCCCTGCGCCTGTTCATCCCGGCGATTGCGGCGGTGACTGTCTATCTGGCCAGCTTCCTGGCGATCTGGTGGCTGACCGACCTTGTGCTGGCGGTCTGGATCGTGGTGAGTTTCACGCTGGGCACGGGGCTTGTGCAGCTCTGGACCGGGCGGCACGCGCTGGCCCCCTCGCGCCGGGCCGAAAAGGCGTTGCAGGCCTTCCGCATCCGGCTGATCGACCTGTTGCGCGCGCGCGACGATCTGGTGGTCTACGGCCGCCTGCCCGACCAGACGGCGGCGGTTGGTGCAGCCGAGACGCGCCTGCGCGAGAACCTGGGCGCGGTGGACCGGCTGGAACGCCGCGCGGGGCTGATGCTGGCGCTGACCACGACGATTTCTGCCGGGATCGCGCTGTGGCTGGGCGGCGCGCTGGTCGCGCGCGGCACGATCTCGCCCGCGCAGGCGGCGCTGGGCTTCTTCGCGGCGCTGGCGCTGTCAGAGACGGTGCAGCCGGTGCGCCGGGGGCTCGCCGAGCTGGGCCGGATGCTGGATGCCGCGCGCCGGGTGCGCCGCCTGTTACCGACGAATGGCGTGGCCGCTGTTTCCGCCACCCCTGCCGCGCCGCCGCGCCCCGAGGCCCCGGCGCTGGAAATGAGCGATATCGCCTATCGCCATCCCGGCGCCGAGAACCCGGTGGTCGAGGGTTTCGCCCTGAGCATGGCGCCGGGCGAGAAGGTGGCGCTGACCGGCGCCTCGGGCCGGGGCAAGAGCACGGTTCTTGCGCTGGCCGCCGGTCTGATCCAGCCCGATCGCGGCCAGATCCTCGTTTCCGGCCGTTCCCTCCGCGATCTGCCCGAAAGCCAGCTTCGCGCCGAGGTGACCTATCTGCCCCAGCGTAGCATGCTGCTGGGCACGAGTTTCTTCGACATGCTCGCGCTGGGTGCCCCGGGGCTGGACGAGAGCGACGCGCTGGCCGCGCTCGAAGCGGTGGCGCTGTCCAGCACGGTCGCAGGCCGCGGCGGGTTGCATGCGAAGCTGTCCGAGAATGGCGCGGGTCTGTCGGGCGGTGAACAGCGCAGGCTTGCGCTGGCCCGGGCACTCCTGCGCCACCCGCAGCTGTTGCTGCTCGACGAACCCACCGAGGGGCTGGACCGCCCCACCGCGATCCGCGTTCTGGCGGGCATCCGCGATTTCCTGCCCCGGGCGACGCTTCTGATCGCCTCGCATCGCAAGGCTGAACGGGACTGGGCCGAGCGGCTGATTCGCATGGTCTGAAGTTGCATCCTGGACATGCGTTCTTGATTCAGGTCAAGGTCCGCACACGAATGTTTACCTAGAACAAGTCTAAAGGTGCACAAATCGTGTATCTTTGGGAATCACACGGGTAACGGCCAAGGAGGCCCGCCACCATGGAACTCGACATCGTCGAGCTGTCCCGGCTCCAGTTCGCCATGACAGCGATGTATCACTTTCTCTTCGTGCCGCTGACGCTTGGCCTGTCGGTCATCGTCGCGATCATGGAGACGGTCTATGTGATGACCAACCGCCCGATCTGGCGGCAGATGACCAAATTCTGGGCCACGCTGTTCGGGATCAACTTCGTCCTCGGGGTGGCGACAGGCATCACGATGGAGTTCCAGTTCGGCATGAACTGGTCCTACTACAGCCACTACGTCGGCGACATCTTCGGCGCGCCGCTGGCCATCGAGGGGCTAATGGCCTTCTTCCTCGAGGCGACCTTCGTCGGGCTGATGTTCTTCGGCTGGGACAAGATGTCGAAGGTGGCGCACATGGTCGTCACCTGGCTGGTGGCGATCGGGTCGAACTTCTCGGCGCTCTGGATCCTGATCGCCAACGGCTGGATGCAGAACCCGGTCGGCGTGCAGTTCAACCCCATGACGATGCGAATGGAGATGACGTCCTTCTTCGACGTCATGTTCAACCATGTGGCGCAAGCCAAGTTCGTGCATACCGTGTCCGCGGGCTATGTCACCGCCTCGGTCTTCGTGCTGGGCGTGTCGGCCTGGTATCTGCTGAAGGGTCGGCACGAGGCGCTGGCGAAACGCTCGATCGCGGTTGCGGCCAGCTTCGGCCTTGCCGCGGCGCTGTCGGTCGTGGTGCTGGGCGACGAGTCGGGCTACTCGGCCACGCATTCGCAGAAGATGAAGCTCGCCGCCATCGAGGGCATGTGGGAAACCCATGAAGCGCCCGCGCCGTTCAACCTGTTCGGCGTGCCGGACCAGGAGGCGCGCGAGACCAAGTACGCCGTCGAGGTGCCCTATGTGATGGGCCTGATCGGCACCCGCTCGCTGACCGACGAGATGCCCGGCATCAACGATCTGGTCAAGGTCGCGGCGGAGCGGATCGAGAACGGGCTGATCGCCTATGACGCGCTGATGGAGATCCGCGCGGCCAGGGGCGAGGCGACGCCCGAGCAGGTCGCCCGGTTCGAAGAGCACAGCGCCGATCTGGGCTATTCCTTCCTGCTGAAACGCTATGTCGATGACCCGCGCGAGGCGACGACCGAACAGATCGCTATGGCGGCCGAGGATACCATTCCGGGCGTGCTGCCGCTGTTCTGGGCGTTCCGGGTGATGGTGGGGCTGGGCTTCATGTTCATCGGCGTGATGCTGTTCTTCTTCATCCGCGCCAATTTCTACGGCATGCGCTTTCCGCGCTGGTCGCTCTGGGCGGCAGTCTTTGCCATCCCCACCCCCTGGATCGCGGCCGAGGCGGGCTGGTTCGTGGCCGAGTTCGGCCGCCAGCCCTGGACGGTGGACGGCGTGCTGCCCACCGCGCTGTCGGTCAGCCATCTCAGCGTGACCCAAGTCGCCCTGACGCTGACGGGCTTCGTCACCTTCTACTCGATCCTGTTCATCATCGAGATGGGGCTGATGATCAAATACATCCGCAAGGGCCCGTTCGTGGACGTGTCCGAAACCGAGGCGTGGAGCCGGCGGCACAATGTCCGTCTGTCGGGCCGCACCAGCCAGCAACCGGCGGAGTAAGACCAATGATCCTGCATGAATTCGTGGATTTCGAGGTTCTGCGCGTGATCTGGTGGGCGCTTCTGGGCGTGCTGCTGATCGGTTTCGCGCTGACCGACGGGTTCGATCTGGGTGTGGGCACGCTGCTGCCCTTCGTCGCCCGGACCGACCTGGAACGCCGCATGGCGATCAACACGGTCGGCCCGGTCTGGGAAGGTAACCAGGTCTGGTTCATCGTGGGCGGCGGCGCGATCTTCGCCGCCTGGCCGCCGCTTTACGCGGTCAGCTTCTCGGGCTTCTACATGGCGATGTTCCTGATCCTCGCCGCACTGATCCTGCGGCCGGTGGGGTTCAAGTACCGCTCGAAACGCGAGTCGGAAACCTGGCGCAGCGCCTGGGACTGGGCGTTGTTCGTCGGCGGCTTCGTGCCTGCGTTGGTTTTTGGCGTGGCGGTCGGCAACGTGCTGCAAGGCGTGCCGTTCCGGTTGACCGAAGACCTGATGCCGATCTACGAGGGCGGCTTCTTCGGCCTGCTGAACCCCTATGCGCTGCTCGCGGGGTTGGTCTCGGTGTCGATGCTGGTCATGCACGGCGCGGCCTGGCTGGTGTTCAAGTCCGAGGGTCTGGTGGCCGACCGTGCCCGCGGATTCGGTATCTACGCCGCATTCGCCACCATCGCCACCTATGCGCTGGCAGGGCTCTGGCTGGCGGCGGGCGTCGATGCCTACGCCTTCACCGGCGCGGTCGCGCCCGACGGTCCCTCCAACCCGCTGATGAGCGATGTGGCGCGGGGCGGGTCGTGGATGGCGGCCTATGCCGAACGGCCGTGGATCGTGGTGGCCCCCGTGATGGTCTTCCTCGGGGCGGCCCTGGCCGTGCTGGGGTTCCTTGCGCGGAAAGAGGGGTTGACGATGCTGGCCTCGAAACTCTCGATCACCGGCATCATCGCCTCGGTCGGGCTGACCATGTTCCCGTTCATCCTGCCCTCCAGCATCGACCCGAACTCGTCGCTCACGGTCTGGGACAGTTCGTCCTCGCACCTGACGCTGTTCGTGATGCTGGTCTCGGCGGTGATCTTCATGCCGCTGATTCTGGCCTACACGGCATGGGTCTACAAGGTGTTGTGGGGCAAGGTCACGGCCCGCGACGTGATGGACAATAGCGATAGCGTTTACTGAGAAAGGAGCCGTAGGATGTGGTATTTCGCCTGGATGCTTGGCCTGCCGCTCGCCGCGCTTTTCGCCGTGGTGAACGCGATCTGGCTGGAGCTGCATACCGACAGCGTCCTCATGGACGAGGCCGACGACGCCTGAGAGATCGCCGGGGCGCGGGTATCCCTCGCCCCGGCGTCAGACGCCCAGATAGCGGTCGGCCAGCGCCTGCGTCATCGCGACCATTTCCCCGGTCCAGACCGTGCGGCCCTTTTCCAGGATCGCCGCGCGGTCGGCGATCTGGACCAGTTCCTTCAGCGACTTGTCCACGACAAGGATCGACAGCCCCGTTTCGGATCTGAGCACCCGGATCGCGGCCCAGATCTCGGCCCGGATCAGCGGCGCCAGCCCCTCGGTCGCCTCGTCGAGGATCAGAAGCCGCGGGTTCGTCATCAGCGCGCGCCCGATCACCAGCATCTGCTGTTCGCCCCCCGACAGCGAACCCGCATCCTGCCCGGCCCGCTCGGCCAGCCGCGGGAACAGCGCATGGACCCGCGCCAGATCCCAATGGCCGGGGCGCGCGGCAGCGATCAGGTTCTCGGTCACGCTCAACCCGCGAAAGGCGCGCCGTCCCTCGGGCACCAGCCCCAGCCCCAGCCGCGCCGCGCGATGCGGCACCATCCCCTCAAGAGGCTGCCCGGCAAAGTGGATCGTGCCCGCGCGATGCGGCATCAGCCGGGTCAGCGTGCGGATCGTCGTGGTCTTGCCCATGCCGTTGCGCCCCATCAGCGCCACGACCTCGCCCTCGGCCATGTCGAGATCGACGCCGAACAGCGCCTGCGAATGGCCGTAGAAGGCGGTGACACCGCGCATCTGCAACAGCGCGCTCATTCCAGCCGCTCCTCGCCCAGATAGGCGCGCTGCACTTCCGGATCGGCGCGGATCTCGGCCACCGTGCCGCTGGCGAGGATCCGGCCCGAAACCAGCACGCTGACCCGGTCGGCCAGCGCAAAGACCGCGTCCATGTCATGTTCGACCAGCAGGATCGGCGCCTCGTGGCGCAGATCGTCCAGCAGGGCGGTCATCTCGCGCGCCCCATCCGGCCCCATCCCCGCCATCGGTTCATCCAGCACGAAAGCGCGCGGCGCCAGCGCCAGCGCCATCGCCAGTTCCAGCCGCCGCCTTTCGCCATGCGCCAGGTCGCCCGCCGGGATCGCCAGCCGGTCGGACAGGCCCGTGCGGGCGATATGGGTCTCGGCCGCCGCGCGCAGCCCGGCATTGGCCAGCGCCGGGCGAAAGAACCGGAAGCTTTGCCCCCGTGCGCCCTGGACGGCCAGCACCACGTTCTGCAACACCGTCAGTTCGGCCGCCACCGCCGAAACCTGAAAGCTGCGCGCCAGCCCGGCCCGGGCGCGGGCGGCCACATCCGCCTGCGTCACGTCGCGCCCGTTCAGGACAACCTGCCCGCCATCCGGTTTCAGATTGCCCGCGATCAGCCCGATCAGCGTGGACTTGCCCGCCCCGTTCGGCCCGATCAGCGCGTGGATCTCGGATCGTCGCAAGGTCAGCGATACGCCATCCGTGGCCTTCAACGCACCGAAGGCGCAGTGCAGGTCGCGCACCTCCAGCACCGGCTCAGTCATGCGCAACCTCGCGCCCCGCAAGGGCTCCGATCAGCCCCCCGCGCGCGAAAAGGACAATTCCCAGAAGCGCAAGCCCGAGGAACAGCTTCCAGTATTCGCTGACCCCCCCAGCCAATGTTCGAGAAGGATAAACAGCGCCGCCCCCGCCACCGGCCCGAACAGCCGCGCCACACCGCCCAGGATGACGAAGACCATGATCTCGCCCGAGGTCTGCCAGCTCAGCATCGAGGGGCTGACGAAACGGTTGAGATCGGCGAACAGCGCGCCTGCCAGCGCCGTGATCGCGCCCGAAATGACAAACGCGGTCAGCTTGACCGAATAGGGACGGATGCCCAGCGCGGCGCTGCGCACAGGGTTCTGCCGTGCCCCCGCCAGCGCCAGCCCAAAGCCCGATCGCGCCAGCATCCACGACACCATCAGCGCCGCCATCAGCACGCCATAGGCCAGCGCGAAGAACTGGATCGGGTCCAGCGTGTTCAGCCCCGGAAAGCCGTTGCGCACATGGATCGAGATGCCGTCCTCGCCGCCATAGGCAGGCCAGGAGATCGCGAAATAATAAAGCATCTGGCCGAAAGCCAGCGTGATCATGATGAAATAGACCCCGCTGGTGCGCAAACTCAGCGCCCCGATCGCCAGCGCCCCCAGCGCCCCTGCGACCATCGCCACCAGCCAGATCACCGGCATCGACTTGGTGCCCGCCAACTCGAACGGCCAGGTCATCAGCGGCTCATAGGCCTGCACCGGCGCGGCCAGCACCGCCATCGCATAGCCGCCGATCCCGAAGAACGCCGCATGCCCCAGCGAGACCATGCCGCCCAGCCCCAGCGCGATGTTCAGCCCGACGCCCGCCAGCGCAAGGATCGCAACCTTGGTCGCCAGCGTCACGATGAAGGGCTCGCCCATCGCCTGTGCGGCCAGCGGCACTGCCAGCAGGCCCAGTGCCAGAACCGCGTTGAGGACCGTCTCGCGCCGCATCTCAGGCCCGCCCGAACAGGCCGCCGGGGCGCACCACCAGCACCAGCGCCATCAGGATGTAGATCAGCATCGAGGCCAGCGCCGCCCCGACCGATGTGGCCTGCGACGGCGCCATGAACGCCCCGAACGCGATGGGCAGCAGGAACCGGGCGAGCGTGTCGGTCATTCCAACAAGGATCGCGCCGACCAGCGCCCCCTTGATCGACCCGATCCCGCCGATCACGATCACGACGAAGGCCAGGATCAGCACGGGTTCCCCCATGCCCACCTGCACCGATTGCAGTGCGCCGACCAGCGCGCCCGCCAGCCCCGCCAGCGCCGCGCCCAACGCGAAGACGATCGTGTAAAGCCTTGATATGTCGACACCCAGCGCCCCGATCATCTCGCGGTCAGCCTCGCCCGCGCGGATCCGGATGCCCAGCCGCGTGCGTCCGATCAGCCAGAACAGCCCCGCCGCCACGCTCAGTCCCACCCCGATCAGCACCAGCCGGTACCGCGGATAGTCGATGCCGCCGGGCAGCCGGACCGGGCCCGCCAGCGCGCGCGGGATGTCGAGGTAAAGCGGGAACGAGCCAAAGGCCCAGCGTGTGCCCTCGGAAAACACGAGGATCAGCGCAAAGGTCGCCAGCACCTGATCCAGATGGTCGCGCGCGTAAAGCCGCCGGATCACCGTCAGTTCCATAAGCGCGCCCGCCGCGGCCGCGGCGGCCAGGCTGGCGGCAAGCCCCAGCCAGAAATTGCCCGTCGCGGCAGCCACCGCGGCACAGGCAAAGGCGCCGATCATGTAAAGCGATCCGTGGGCAAGGTTGATCAGCCCCATGACGCCGAAGACCAGCGTCAGGCCCGCTGCCATCAGGAACAGCATCACGCCGTATTGCAGGCCGTTCAGCGCCTGCTCGATCAGAAGCATCAAGGACAAGGGGCGGTCCCTCGCTGGGGCGGATGCGTGCGGCACCCGCCCGCGCCGGTTACATCTTGCACTCGTCCTCGTAGGCGTGGCCGCGATCCTCGATCGCCGTGCCGATGATGCGGTTGGTCAGGATGTCGCCCTCGCGCACCACCTCGCGCATGAACAGGTCCTGCACCGGATGTTGCGAGGCGTTGAACGAGAACTTGCCCCGGACCGAGGCGAAATCGGCCTCGCGCAGCGCGGCGCGGAAGGCGTCGGCATCCGTGACGCCGGCCTTGTCCATCGCCGACAGAAGCAGGTTCGCCGTGTCATAGCCATAGGCCGCATAGACCGAGGGCAGGCGGCCATATTCCGCCCGGAACGCCTCGACGAAGGCCGCATTGGCCGCGTTGTCCAGGTCGGGCGACCAGTTCGCGCCGTTCAGAACGCCCCGCGCGGCATCGCCCATCGCCTGGATGATCGACTGGTCGAAGCTGAAGGCAGGGCCGATCAGTTTCAGCCCCACACCGGAATCGGCATATTGCTTGACGAAGGAAATCCCCATGCCGCCGGGCAGGAAGATGAACACGCCATCGGCACCCGAGGCGCGGATCTGCGCGATCTCGCCCGCGTAATCGGTCTGGCCAAGCTGGGTATAGACCTCGGCCACCACCTCGCCCTCGTAGAACCGCTTGAACCCGGCCAGCGAATCCTGCCCCGCGGGGTAGTTCGGCGCCATGATGAAGGCCCTGGTGATCCCGGCGCGCGCGGCATAGGCGCCCGCGGCCTCGTGCAAATTGTCGTTCTGGTAGCTGACCGAGAAATAGCTCGGGTGGCAGCCCTTGCCCGCCAGTTGCGAGGGCGCGGCATTGGTCGAGAGGTAGACCTTGCCCTGCGCAGTCGCGGCCGGCGCCACCGCCATGGCGAGGTTCGACCAGACGATGCCGGTCAGCACGTCGACCTTGTCGGACTGGATCATCTTGTCGGCGATCTGCACCGCGATGTCGGGCTTCTGCTGGTCGTCCTCGATCACCACGCTCAGATCGGGATTGCCCGCCCGGTTCACCGCCAGCATGAAGCCGTCGCGCGTGTCGATCCCCAGGCTCGCGCCACCGCCCGACAGCGTGGTGATCATGCCGACCTTGACCGGCTCGGCCTGGGCGGTGGCGGCCATGGCCAGCACGGCGGCCGCGGTCAGAAGGGTGCTTTTCGCGTTCATCTTCCTCTCCCCGTCGTTCTTCCGGGCAGGCCCGTTCGGCCCGCGTGGAACGGCGGCATGCTATGCCGCCCGGCCAGAGAACGGTAAGCGACGAATCCGCACCCTCGCTGTGGCGCACCGGCGGTCAGGCCGGGCGGCTGCGCTCGATCAGGACCCGCGCGGATTTGCGGCTTTCGCGGATCACGCGAAGCGTGCCGAGTGTCTCGAGCAGACGCGCCTGCGGCTTGAAGTTCCTCATCCGCAGATCGAGCAGAATCCGCCCCCCCGGCGCGACCCGGTCACGGAAGAACGCGATATAGGCATCGACCGGGAAGTGAAAACCGCAGGCCCGGAAGCTGACCGCCAGCTCGACCTGCGGGAGCGTCAGGGGATCGGCGCGCGCCGGGTTGAGGGTCCGGATGCGGCCCGAATCCACGCCGTTCGCGATCAGGAAGGCGCGGGCGCGCGCGAGGTCGGAATAGGCCGCACCTTCCGTCTCGAAGCCGAAATGGCGATGCGCGTTCGCCTCCAGGTCGATCAGCGTCAGCTCGGCGCCATAGGCGCGGGCCGCAAACAGATCGAAAAACGCATAGCCGCAGCCGATATCCGCGATACGGTCGGGCGCGACAGGGTCGAGATGCGGCCGCAGGTCGGCGAACTCCCGGGCGACGACCGCCGCGGCATCGCGGGCGATGCGCGCGCCGCGCTCAGCGACCACGGCCTCGATTCCGCGGGTTTCGCCCGTGCTCCACGCCTTGACCAACCTGCCCGCGTCGGGGATGTCCGCCAGAACCTCGGATCGTTGCAGGATGATATTCACCAGATCGTCCCGGTCGAACACGGAACAATCCAGCTCTGCGGCTTGGGCTTCGGCTGTGTTCGGGCGCGGCGGGATCGGGGCAAGCGCCGGGGCGATCCCGTGACGCGCAATGCAGCGGGCCATGAAACTGCCGCGCCTCGGGGTGTTGCCTTCCTTCTCCTGCAGGCGGGGCTTCATCCGCCGGGCCCAGAAATGGACGCCGCGGGTTGCCTCGGTGAAGTCGTCGCGCTCGGGGTCGAAGCGGCCGAGGACAAGGTGGTTTCGTTTCCTGAAGGCAACCGGGTAGAATACGGTTTCTGGCCGGGCATGTGCGATCTCGCCGCTCTCGCGCAGGAAATGGGTCAGCGCGGCAGGTCCGGTCAGGCCCCATTCCTGTTCGGCCACGGGCACCGGCTGCCCGGCTTCGGCGGCGGCACGCAGTCGGGCCTGCCGGTCGGGGGGCAGCCAGGGTGCGATGGCGTGGTCGTCGGCCAGGAAGTCGAGAAGCCCGTTCAGTGCGGGCGAATCCGGTGGCAGGCCAAGCACCGCGTTGCAGACCCGTCCGGGTTTTTCCCAGCCGAAGACATGTGTGCCGTCGAAGACGAAGGGGCGCAGGCAGTACATGTCCGCATCGACCCAGATCTGGTCGGTGCGCTTCAGAAGATTCAGCCGGAACAGGTCGGCATGCAGCGCAGGACTGCCGGTCCTCGCGTGGCGGAGCACCCGCCCTGCGGGGAGGATCTCGGCAGCGTTCGCCGTCCGCACGCCCTCCGGGACGTTGTCGATCGGCGCATAGCTGTAAAGTGTCGTCTCGTGCCCGGCATCGGCAAAGGATTTCAGGCAGAGCTGTTCCAGCCAGGACAGCCGCGGCCCGATCCAGAGGCTTGCGATCCTGGGAAGCGTGGTTGTTCGTGGCAGATGGGTCAATGTCGGGCCTCCACGCGGTCGACGGTGAAGAAGAAGCCCGGCTCCAGGTCGGCCTGCAGCACCGCATCGGGGATCGATTCGGGACCGGCAAGGAACACGTTCGTGCCGAAATGGCCCAGCATGCGTGACAGCCGCTGCATCCGCGGGCCGGTCAGGTCGCTGTAAAAGGCCGCCTGGTCGGGCTGTGCCCTGAGTGTGGCGATCTTCGCGCGATGCGCGGCGACGCAGGCCGCATGCGCCGCGGAAATCGCGGGGTCGGCCAGCAGGCGGGCACGTTCGGTCTCCATCGCCGGGATCATGCGCAGGATGCTCCGGTCCTCCTCGGCGTTGTGGTTCATCCGGAACCAGTAGGCCAGCCCCTGGTCGCGCTCGACATGGTTCACCCGGCCGCGGTCGCGCTTGACCAGAAAGCTTTTGGCCGAACGCACCGCGTAATGGTTGAGCTGGACAAGGTCGTAGCCCACCGTCTCGGCGGTCGAGCGCCAGGCGCTGCGATACATCTCGCGCGGGAGGGGGCGGCCCGATCCGTTGACCCAGGCGATCCGGTCCAGAAGCTGCGGGGTCAGTCCCTTGGGCCGGTGCACGCCCAGCTTGCGAAAGAACCCGGCATTGCGGAACAGCGTCTTGAACCCCCAGGCCTGGTGCGGCTTGCGCGTCATCTCGGCCGCGCAGCGGGTGAACTGGCCGATCACCGGGGCATCGGCAAAGGCATGAATGTCGGCATTGCCGAACAGCCGCCAGGTGCAGGAGATCATGTTCGCCCCGTCCATCGCCTGAAACAGCGCCGTGAGCGTCCCGTCGCCCGCCTTGATGTTCAGATACTCGTCCACATCCATGCAGATCAGCCAGTCCGCGGCATGGACCACCGGCTCGTCCGGCGCGGCCTGCAAGGCGGCGTGCTGGGGCTTCAGGCCCATGGCGCGATAGGGATTGTCGCGGTGCTGCACGATCCCGCGCTCCTCCAACAGCGCCAGCATGCGGTCGGTGCCGTCGGTGCAGTCATTGGTGTAGATCAGGAAATCCTGCACCCCGATGGCGCGATGATAGGCCAGCCAGTCCAGGATGAAGGGGCCTTCGTTCTTCATCGTGGTCACGATGGCGGTGCGGTTGGCGCCGGGGTCGATGCGGGGCGGCGCGATCTGCGGCATGCGCAGCGGTGCCTGCCCGAACCGGGTTTCGGCCAGGGCGACCAGCGCAGGCTCCTCGACAAGGCTCGAGCGCGGCACGAGGCGCGAGACCGGGTGGCCGGGATGGCGCAGCGCCATGCAGCGGAAGAACGCCGCCAGTTCCGCGGGCCGAGGCATGGTGCCTGTCACCCGGCTCGCGCGCCAGACGGCGCCGGGTCCGGCCTTGGCAGGCGCCACGCACCAGCGCCGCACCGAGGGCGGGCGGTCGAAGCTCACGCAGCCATGATCCGCGAAACCGGGCGCGTCGGGGTCGCGCAGCCGCCAGGGATAGGCATGGCGGCCGGTCAGCAGGATGGTGCCCGAGGGCGCATCGGTGGCCCGGTCGAAAACCGATGCACCGGGGGCAGGTGCCAGCAGGTCGCAGAGGTCCAGATTGGCGACCGTGCGGGCCTCGTCCAGAAAGGCGTGGCGCAGCCATTCGTAAAGCTGACCCTCGCCCAGCGGCGCTGTCCATGGATCGGGCGGGGGCGGGACCATCCGCTGCTTGCCCGGTGCATCCGGGGCGTGCACGGGATGGCTGGCAGGCGGCAGGTCGGGCCGGCCGAGCGGCCGATCCAGATCCACGAGAACCAGCCGCCGCAACCCGGGCAAATCCGCAAGCGCCATGCCCATCGCGTCGGCAAAGGCATCGTCCCCGCCCGGGCTGCGGTCCAGGATCAGCGCTGCCTCGGCCCCGTGATCGTGCATGTGACAGGCCAGCCAGTCGGCGGTCTGCGCGGCGCTCTCGCCATTGCGGATGGCAACCAGCGTGTTCAGCCCGGCGAACAGGGCGGTCTCGGCCGGGCGCGGTTCGACCGTGACCTCTTGCCCGTCCAGGCGCAGCGTGACCGCCGTTCCCTCGTCCGGGACGGCCAGCGCCACCACCAGCCCGCCGCCGATCACGCGGATGCCGTGCAGCGTCGTCGCCCCGGCCGCGCCGACCGCCTCGGGGGGCGTGCCCGTGGGAAATACGACCCGGATCGCGCAGCCCTCCTCCCCGGTCCGGGCGATGGCGTCGAGGCAAAGCCGCGCCCCGAGGGGCCGGGCGCGCAGGTGTCGCCGCAGCAGGCGCGATTGCTGCGCCGGGGGCGGGACGCGCATGTTCATCCAGCCGCCGCGGCGCGCAGGGCGCGATGATAGCCCGCGAAGACATGGGCGCGCAGATCGGGCGCGATGCTGCGGCTGCCCCCGGCCAGCAGCAGATGGGCGTAAAGCGCGTGTTCCACGGGCTCCGCGACGACCCTTTGGAATGCCGCCCGGTGCCACGCGACCGCCGCCTCATGCAGCGCGGGCACGCCCGGGATGGCCCTGAGCCGCGCCAGCGCCGCGGCGGTGGCAGGCGCCATCGCGGCGATGCTGCGATCTTCGACCGTGTTGAAATTGCGCTCGACCCAATAGGCCAGGTCGACGGGCTTCGATGCCCGGTTCGGCAGGCCGCGGGCACGCTTGAGCATGAAGCTTTCGGCCGATTTCACCGCGTAATGGTTGATCTCGGCCAGCCCGCGCGCCCCCTCGCGGCCCATCAGCGACAGCCGCGCGGGATCGGCGGCAATGGCCGAGGGCAGCGGGGTGCCCGATCCGTCGACCCAGACCGGGCGCGCCCCGGGCTTGTGGCGCGGGCGGTGGACGCCCAGCCGTTCGAACGGCCCCGCGCTGCGGAACAGCGACTTGAAGAAGGTGGCCGAGACCGGATAGCCGCAATCGGGCGCCATCGCGGCGGTGAACTGCGTGGTGACCGGACGATCCGCGAAGCCGTAGACGCCATTGTCGCCGAAGAACCGCCAGGGCAGGGCGATGGCGTCGGTGCCCTGGGGAAGGGCTGCGATCAGGTCGGCAAAGCGGTGGCCGGAGACGTGGATATTGACGAACTCGTCAAGGTCGATGCCCAGCACCCAGTCGGCGGCCTTGCGCAGCGGATGCGCCCAGGCGGCGCGCAGCGCCTGCCATTGCACGCTTTGCCCTGCGGGTGCTTGGTGCGCGACATGGGTCAGCACGCCCGCGGCCGCCAGCGCGTCCAGCAGCGCGTCGGTCCCGTCCGCGCAATCGTTCGAATAGACCAGGATGTCGCTTGCACCCGCGCCAATGTGATGGGCCAGCCATTCCAGCAGGAACGGACCCTCGTTGCGCGCAGTCGTGACGATCAGAAGGCGCTGTGTCACCGGGATGCCTTTTCGCGGCTGCCCCTTCCGACCGGGACCGGCTGTCCCGGCCCTATTCGGGGCCTTGTCCCGTTCGGGGTACACCCGCGGTGGTTAACAGCGCCTCAATGTCGAGATGCCGTTCCAGATGCTCGGCCAGCGCGTCCAGCGCCGCCTCGACGACCGCGCCATGGGACAGCGGGCCGGGCGCCAGCCCCAGCGCGTCAAGCCAGGCGCGGCGGAAGCCGTCTTCGGCGAACAGTCCGTGCAGATAGGTGCCCACGATCCGCCCATCGGGCGAGACCGCGCCCTCGGGCCGACCCTCGATCCGGGCAAAGGGGCGGGCGCGGTCGGGGCCCTCGGTGCGGCCGATATGGATCTCGTAGCCCTCCAGCGGCGCGCCGGTCGCGTCATGGGTGGCGCACACGCGGGTCAGCGTCTTGTCCGCCGCCATCACCGTCTCGACATCCAGAAAGCCCAGCCCCGCGGTTTCGCCCGCCGGGCCGTCGCGCCCCTCGGGGTCAAGAATCCGCCGCCCCAGCATCTGGTATCCGCCGCATAGCCCCAGCACCCGCCCGCGGCGCCGGACATGGGCCGTCAGGTCGATATCCCAGCCCTGGGCGCGCAGGAATTCCAGATCGCCGCGGGTCGATTTCGTGCCCGGCAGGATCACCAGGTCGGCATCGCCGGGCAGGGGGCTGCCCGGCGGGATCATGCTCAGCCGGATCGAAGGCTCCAGCTTCAGCGGGTCCAGATCGTCGAAATTCGCGATCCGCGACAGCATCGGGCAGACGATGCGGAATGTCCCGTCGCCCCCGGGCGCACCCAGATCGACTGCATCCTCGGCGGGCAGGCGATGGGCCAGCGCAAACCACGGCACAAGGCCGAAGCCGCGCCAGCCGGTTGCCCGCTCGATCGCTGCATAGCCGTCCTCGAACAGCCGCGGATCGCCGCGGAACTTGTTGATTGCAAAGCCCCGGATCATCGCGGCATCCGCCGGATCCAGCACCGCCTGCGTGCCGACGATCTGCGCGATCACGCCGCCCCGGTCGATATCGCCGACCAGCACCACCGGCACGCCCGCGGAACGCGCAAAGCCCATATTCGCGATGTCGCCCCGGCGCAGGTTCACCTCGGCCGGGCTGCCCGCGCCCTCGACCAGGATCAGATCGGCGCTGGCCGCAAGCCGGTGAAAGCTGTCGAGAACCGCGCCCATCAGCCCCGGCCGCTCGCCCGCGAAATCCGCAGCCCGCCAGGCGCCGCGCGCCCGGCCCTGGACGACGATCTGCGCGGCCCGGTCGGTTTCGGGCTTGATCAGGACGGGGTTCATGTCGGTCACCGGATCGCGCCCGGCGGCGAGCGCCTGCAACGCCTGCGCCCGGCCGATCTCGCCGCCATCGGCGGTGACGGCGGCATTGTTCGACATGTTCTGCGGCTTGAAGGGCGCGACCGAAAGCCCGCGCGCGCGTGCCGCGCGGCAGAGCCCGGCGACCAGCATCGACTTGCCCACATTCGAACCCGTTCCCTGGATCATCAGCGCGCGGGTCACGGGAGCGCCCTTTCCCCGGCGGCGGTCGGCGTGGCAGGCGTTGCAAGGGGGTATTTGGGCCAAGAAGAAGACAGCCTGTGCATCTCACTCTCCGGCAAGGGCGCGGCGGCGTTCGGCCAGGCGCGCGACGGCATCAAGCACCAGCGGCGTGCCGCAGGTCCAGTCGGGGCCGGTGAATTCAGGGTGAAGGGCGGCTCCGGTCGCATGCAGGGCGGGATGGGCGACGACCTCCTCGGCGCGCGAGGTGGCGGGGTAGGGGCGCGCGACGATCAGCAGGTCGGGATCGCCCATCACCAGATCCTCGAGTGACATTCGACCGCTCCCCCTGCGACCCAGCCGTGCTGCAAGATTGTCAAAGCCCGCATGGGCCAGAATGTCGTCGGACAACGTGTCCGCGCCCTGGGTGAAGCCGTTGGGATAAAAGATCGCCGCGACGGGCCGTGCCCCCGGCGCCGGGGCCAGGGCCGCGCGGCGTGCCTCGAATTCCGCGATCAGGGCTTCGGCGCGGTCCTCGCGGCCCAGAAGCCGCCCGGCCTGGCGGATCTGGCCGGGGATCTCGTCGATCCGGCGGGTGATCTCGAACTGCTCGACCGCGATACCCAGACGGCGCAGCATCGAGACCGTGGCCGGGTCGGAAAACCGCCCCGCCAGCACCAGATCGGGGCGCAGCAGCACGATCTCCTCGGCGCCGCCGCGATTGGCCGGATAGGCGCGCGCCGCTTCGGCCATGGCCGAGGACCGTGGGTCTGCCGCCAGCCTGCTGACCGAGACGAGCTGGCCGGGTTGCGCGATCAGCATCGCCAACTGGTCCGTGCACAGGTTGATCGAGACCACGCGCCGCGGCGCCTCGGCCAGTGCTGCCGCCCCGGCAAGAACCAGGGCGGCGGCGAGGGGGATCAGCCTAGAAGGACGCACGCAAGCCAACGAAGACAGAGCGCCCGGCGCTATTGTAGCCGTGCACCGATTCGTAGCTTTCGTCGAACAGGTTCTCGACGCGCAGATAGGCCTGGGCTCTGTCGTTCACCGCATAGGACAGGCCCAGATTGACCAGCGTGTAATCCGCAATGCCCGAGGGATTGGGCCAGTTAATGAAATCGGTCCGGTCGGCCACGGCCTGAATCCCGATCTG
>NZ_DSDD01000378.1:0-18900 GCF_011048875.1 Rhodovulum sp. | reverse complement strand
GGCATGCCGAAAATGCCCTTGCCCTCCGGGCGCGTCCGGACAAGTTAAGCGGTGGGGCCGCGGCCCCCGAATGCCCGAAAGGAAGACAGCCATGCCCGTCACGCGCGATGCCGTCCTCGAATCCCTGTCCCGGGTCGCGCTGCCCGATGGCGGCGATCTGGTCTCGCGCGACATGGTGCGCGCGCTGTCGATCGAGGGCGACACCGTGCGCTTCGTGATCGAGGCGTCCGATCCCGGTCGCGCCGCCGGGCTGGAACGGGTGCGCGCCGCCGCCCAGGCCGCCGTCGAGGCGCTGGCGGGTGTCGCCCGCGCCTCGGTCGTGCTGACCGCCCATGGCCCCGCCCCCAAGGCCCCGCCCGGCGAGGCGCTGAAGATCGGCCGCCATCCCACGCCCAAGGCCGACCGAGAAAACCCCGCGGGCATCGACCGCATCCTCGCCGTCGCCTCGGGCAAGGGCGGAGTCGGCAAGTCCACCGTGGCCAGCAACCTTGCCGTGGCACTGGCCCGCCAGGGCCGCCGGGTGGGCCTGCTCGATGCCGACATCTACGGCCCCTCGCAGCCCCGCATGATGGGCGTGACCTCCCGCGCAGCCTCTCCGGACGGCAAGACCGTCGAGCCGATCGTGGCCCACGGCGTTACCATGATGTCGATCGGCCTGATGATGGAGGAGGGCCAGTCGGTGGTCTGGCGCGGGCCGATGCTGATGGGGGCGCTGCAGCAGCTGTTGACCCAGGTGAACTGGGGGCCGCTTGACGTGCTGGTGGTCGATCTGCCGCCCGGCACCGGCGACATCCAGCTGACGCTGTGCCAGCGCACCAGGCTGAACGGCGCGATTGTCGTCTCGACGCCGCAGGATGTGGCGCTGATCGACGCACGCAAGGCCATCGACATGTTCGGCAAGCTCGGTACCCCCGTCCTGGGCCTGATCGAGAACATGTCCACCTATGTCTGCCCGAATTGCGGACATGAGGCACATATCTTCGGCCATGGCGGCGTCGCGGCCGAAGCCGAGAAACTGGGCGTGCCGCTTCTGGGGGCGCTGCCGCTGGCGCTGGACATGCGCTTGGCGGGCGACGCCGGCCGGCCGGTGGCGCTGGGCGAGGGTCCGCTGGCCGACTCCTATGCCCATATCGCCGCCCGCCTGATCGGTGGCGGGATGGCCTGAACTGCCTGCGGGTACTCCAGCCACGGGATTTCATGGCCTGAACTGCCCTGCGGATCGAACCGGTGCGAATCATCGGCCGGTTTCGCCCGACCCACAGGGCAGAATCCGCTTCAGAACCCCGTAGGCATGGCGCCGTCCAACCAGCCCGTCGGTTTTCTTGGGAAAACACGGGAAAAATCCGGCTCCTCAAGAATACACAACATTTAGATAAATTCCGTGCCGTTCCCGCAACAGGCAGTGTTCGCTCGCGTCGCGGCGTAGATTTGCGCTGCCCGTCGCGATACTGACAGCCTGAGCTTGGCCCTTCGGTCCACAGATTTCAGTTGATTTCCATGAATTCCCGTGACATCCCTTGATCATCGGATGGCGGCGAACGCTTTCAGGGGCAACAAGACCCCACAGGCAAACGGGTTTCATACAGGCAACCCGCCGTCATCGAAAAACAGAGAACCGGCGCGCGGGCGAGCAGAACATCCCCCCAGGTGGCGCGCGCAGCCGGACATCCCGAAGCGGGACGAGGGCGGCGGATCGGGCAGTGGCAGCAGCTCGGTCCGCCGTTTCCGTTCCTGGCCGGAGAGCGAGAAGGAGCGGACGTCCGGTGGCGCGCAGGTTCAGAGGTTCGAGCCGCCACAAGGTGGATGCCAAGGGCAGGGTGTCTATTCCGGCCCAGTTCCGGCGCGTCCTCGAGGCCTGCGATCCCGAATGGACCGACGGGCTGCGTCCGCAACTGGTGATCGTCTACGGCGATCACCGTCGCAAGTTCCTGGAATGCTATTCGATAAAGGCGATCGACGAGGTTGACGAGAAGATCGAGGCGCTGCCCCGCGGCTCGATCGCGCGGCGCAGGCTGGAACACCTGTTCAATGGCCAGTCGTTGCCCACCGAGGTCGATCCCGACGGGCGGCTCGTGCTGCCGCAGAAGTTGCGCGAGAAGATCGGCCTGGGCGAGGAGGCGTTCTTCATCGGCTCGGGCGACACGTTCAAGATCTGGAATCCCGACATCTATGAGGCCGAGGAACTGGCCGATACCGAAGCCTGGCTCGAGAACAAGCCGGACGATTTCGACCTGCTGTCGCTTCTCGACAATCCCGAGGCGGTCTGAACGATGGCCGCCGCGGAACGCCCCGCCCCCTCCGGGCCGCCTCATATCCCCGTCCTTCTGCGGCCCCTGATCAAGGCCGTCGCGCCGGTCTGCGGCGTCTGGCTTGACGGGACCTTCGGAGCAGGAGGGTATGCCCGCGGCCTGCTGGATGCCGGGGCGGATCGCGTGATCGGTGTGGACCGCGACCCCAGCGTGTTCGAGATGGCGCAGGGATGGGCGGCCGAGTATGGCGAGAGGCTGCGGCTGGTGCAGGGTACGTTCTCGCGGCTCGATGAACATGCGGGGGAACCGCTTGACGGCGTGGTGCTGGATCTCGGCGTGTCCTCGATGCAGATTGACCGGGCAGAGCGGGGCTTTTCCTTCCAGAAGGACGGCCCGCTGGACATGCGGATGGGCGATAGCGGGCCTTCGGCGGCAGATCTGGTGAATTCCGCGCCCGAGGCGACGCTGGCCGACATCCTGTTTCATTACGGCGAGGAACGCGCTGCCCGCCGGATCGCGCGGGCCATCGTCGCGGCCCGCGCCATCGCGCCTCTTGTCACCACCGCGCAACTGGCCGAGGTGATCGCCCGCTGCCTGCCACGAGCGCAGCCGGGCCAGATCCACCCCGCGACGCGCAGTTTTCAGGCGATTCGCATCGCGGTGAACGACGAGTTGGGCGAACTGGTGGCGGGGCTAGAGGCGGCCGAACGCGCGCTGAAACCCGGCGGCAGGCTGGCGGTCGTGACCTTCCATTCGCTCGAGGATCGGATCGTCAAACGTTTCCTGCAATCGCGTGCGGGCCAGGCGGGCGGGGGCAGCCGTCACGCGCCCGAGATCCCGATCGAAGCGCCGCGGTTTCATATCCTGAACCGCAAGGCCGTCGGACCCGATGATGCGGAACTTGCCGCCAACCCGCGCGCGCGTTCGGCAAAACTGCGCGTTGCCGAACGCACCGACGCGCCTGCGGGGCCTGTGGATCGCGCCCAACTGGGTTTGCCGGCGATCATGGAAGGGGCATAGATGCGCGGTCTTTTCTACGTTCTGACGGCGCTGGCGGTGATGGGGCTTGCCGTCTGGGCCTATCGCGAGAACTACGCCACCCAGCAGGTGATCGCCGAGGTCGAGCGGCTGAACCGCGATATCGGTCTGTTGCGTGAACGCCGCGCGATCCTGAACGCCGAATGGGCCTATCTGAACCGGCCCGACCGGCTGCGTGCGCTGGCCAATCTGAATTTCGAGAGGCTGGAACTGCTGCCGCTTGCGCCCGAGCAATTCGCAGCCATCGACCAGGTGGCCTATCCGACCTTCGAACTGCCCGAGATCGTGATCCCGATCGAGCTTCTGGGCAGCCTCCTTGCCGATGAGGACCTGGAGTCTCAGCCATGATCCGCACACCGCTGCGCCCGCTCGCCCGCATCCTGGAGGCCCGCGCCCGGGGCGAGAATCCCGCCGCCATCGAGCGCGAGAACCTGCGGCTGCGCCACGAACGGATGCGCGACGCCGCCCGCAGCCGCGCCGAGGGGCGGTTGTTGATGCTGGGTGTGATGTTCTGCGCGGCCTTCCTGGTGGTGGGTGTGCGCATGGGCACGCTGGCCGCCGCGGTCCCCTCCGAGCCGCGCGCCGCGGCCTCGGGCGCGGCCATCGTCGCGCAGCGCGCCGATATCGTGGACCGCAACGGCAATATCCTGGCCACCAACCTTGCCACACACGCGCTTTACGCCCAGCCACCCCACATGATCGAACCCGCCCGCGTCGCCCGGGAACTGGCGCAGATCTTCCCCGATCTCGACGA
Organism: Rhodovulum sp.; assembly: GCF_011048875.1. NCBI lineage: Bacteria > Pseudomonadati > Pseudomonadota > Alphaproteobacteria > Rhodobacterales > Paracoccaceae > Rhodovulum > Rhodovulum sp. The sequence goes on along the minus strand of NZ_DSDD01000378.1, from coordinate 14,859 downwards.
GCAGCGCCTGCTTGCCGACTTCACCGGCGAGCGCAAGTTCCTGTGGATCAAGCGTCGTCTCAGCCCCGAACAGATGCAGAAGGTGCATGACATCGGCGATCCGGGCCTGCTGTTCGGCCCGCGCGAGATGCGGCTTTACCCCAACGGCCGACTGGCCGCCCATGTGCTGGGCGGGTCCGGCTTCGGGCGCGAGGGCGTGTCCTCGGCCGAGGTGGTGGGGCGCGCGGGCGTCGAACAGGCCTTCGACGGCTGGCTGCGCGACCCGGCGAATGGCGGCGCGCCGCTGCGGCTGTCGCTCGACCTGACCGTGCAGGCCGCGGTCGAGCGTGTGCTGGCAGGCGGCATGCGGCTGATGAATGCCAAGGGTGCCACGGCAATCCTCATGGACGTGAATACGGGCGAGGTGATCTCGATGGTCTCGCTGCCTGATTTCGATCCCAACGAACGTCCGCGCCTTCCGACCCAGGGCGATCCGTCCGACAGCCCGCTGTTCAATCGCGCGGTGCAGGGGGTCTACGAGCTTGGCTCGACCTTCAAGACCTTTACCATCGCGCAGGCGCTGGAAGAGGGGATCGTCTCTCCGAGGACAGTTATCGACACAAAGGGGCCGATGGTCTGGGGCCGCCACCGCATCCGCGATTTCCGTAATTACGGCCCCGAACTGTCAGTGACCGACGTTCTGGTGAAAAGCTCGAATATCGGCACCGCGCGTCTTGCCCAGCAGATCGGCGCGGAACGACAGCGCGCCTTTCTTGACCGGCTCGGCTTTCTGGAAACGGTGCCGCTGGAACTGGTCGAGGCGCCGACCGGCAAGCCGCTCTTGCCGCCACGCTGGACCGATATCTCGATGCTGACGATATCCTATGGCCACGGGCTCTCGGCCAGCCCGATGCACCTGGCCGCGGGCTATGCGACGCTTGCCAATGGCGGCTTCCGGGTGACGCCGACGCTGCTTGCCGGTGGGGGGAAGCCGGGCGAGCGGGTGGTGTCCGCAGAGACATCCGCGGCGATCCGTTCGATGCTGCGCGAGGTTGTCTCTCACGGAACGGCGACCCTGGCCGATGTCGAGGGCTATTCGGTCGGCGGCAAGACCGGCACCGCGGACAAGCCCAAGCGCACCGGAGGCTATCACAAGGACAAGGTGCTTGCGACCTTCGCCGCCATCTTTCCGTCCGACGCGCCGCGCTATGTGCTGGTCGTCACGCTCGACGAGCCCGAAGACACCTCCGGTTCGGAGCCGCGCCGGACGGCGGGCTGGACTGCCGCGCCGGTTGCAGGCGAGATCATCCGTCGCGCGGCGCCTTTGCTGGGGCTGCGGCCGGAGATTGAAGCGGCCCAGGGCCTCGGGGTAACACTGGCCGCGAATTGATGGGCGCGGGGATCATGGCGGACCGCTCGGAGAAATCGCTCGCCGCGCTCGGCCTCAGGGCAAGGGGCGGGCGCGAGGCGCGCATCGCGGGGCTTGCCATCGACAGCCGCGCGGTCCGCCCCGGCTTCCTGTTCGCGGCCTTCCCCGGCAGCCGCGCCCATGGCGCGGCCTTCATCCCGCAGGCGCTGGCCGGGGGAGCGGTGGCCATCCTGACCGATGCCGAAGGCGCCGGGATCGCGGCCGAGGCGCTGTCCGCCAGTCAGGCCGCGTTGATCGTGGCCGAAGACCCGCGCGCCGCCTTTGCCGGGGCAGCCGCGCTCTGGTTCGCGGCCCAGCCCGCCACCATGGCCGCAGTGACCGGGACCAATGGCAAGACCTCGGTCGCCCAGTTCACCCGCCAGATCTGGACGCTTCTGGGGCATCAGGCCGCAAGCCTCGGCACCACCGGGGTCGAGGGCGCCTGTCAGGCACCGCTGGCCCATACCACGCCCGACGCGCTGACGCTGCATCGCCTGCTGGCCGAGATGGCCGGGGCGGGGGTCAGCCATGCCGTGATGGAGGCGTCAAGCCATGGCCTTGCCCAGTCCCGGCTTGATGGCGTGGTGCTGCGCGCGGCGGGCTTCACCAATTTCACGCAGGACCACCTCGATTACCACGAGACCTTCGAGTCCTATTTCGCCGCCAAGGCCGGGCTCTTTGGCCGCGTGCTGCCCGAGGATGGCACGACGGTTGTCAATATCGACGATCCCAAGGGCGCGTCGGTGGCGGCCATTGCCAAGGCGCGCGGGCAGCAGGTGCTGACCGTCGGTTCGGATGCCGCGGCGGATCTGCGGATCGCCGCGCAACGCTTCGATGCGACGGGGCAGGAGGTGCGGCTTGATTGGCAAGGCCGGGCGCGGCAGGTGCGGCTGGGTCTGATCGGCGGGTTTCAGGCGCATAACGTCGCGCTGGCCGCGGGGCTGGCGATTGCCTGCGGCGACGAGCCGGGGCAGGTCTTCGACACGTTGCCGGATCTTGTCGGCGTGCGCGGGCGGATGCAACTGGCGGCGCGGCGGGCGAACGGCGCGGCGGTCTTTGTCGATTACGCCCACACGCCCGACGCCATCGCCACCGCGCTCAAGGCGCTGCGCCCGCATGTGATGGGCCGCATCGTCATCGTCTTTGGCGCAGGCGGCGACCGCGACCGGGGCAAGCGCCCGCTGATGGGCGCGGCGGCGGCCGAACATGCCGATGTTGCATATGTGACAGACGACAACCCCAGATCCGAGGTTCCCGCATTGATCCGTGCAGAAATACTGAAAGCTTGCCCCGATGCCATCGAGGTCGGCGACCGGGCCGAGGCGATCCTGCGCGGGGTCGATGCGCTGGAACCGGGCGACGCGCTGCTGATCGCGGGCAAGGGGCATGAGACCGGCCAGATCGTCGGCGACGATGTGTTCCCCTTCGACGATGCCGAACAGGCCAGCGTGGCGGTTGCCGCACTTGACGGGCGGCTGGCATGAGCGCGCTCTGGACGGCTGCCGATGCCGCCACCGCGACCGGCGGGCAGACCACCTGCGACTGGCGTGCAACGGGCGTGTCGATCGACACCCGCAGCCTTGCCCCCGGCGATCTGTTCGTCGCGCTGACCGACCAGCGCGACGGGCATGATTTCGTTGCCGATGCGCTGGCACGGGGGGCAGCCGCGGCGATGGTGTCGCGCATCCCCCAGGGCCTTGCCGCCGACGCGCCGCTCCTGATCGTGCCCGATGTGCTGGAGGCGCTGGTCGCGCTGGGGCAGGCGGGCCGGGCGCGGGCGCGGGCGCGGGTCGTGGCGGTGACGGGCTCGGTCGGCAAGACCTCGACCAAGGAGATGCTGCGCGCCGTCCTTGCCGGGCAGGGCCGGGTTCACGCCGCCGAGGCGAGCTTCAACAACCATTGGGGCGTGCCGCTGACGCTGGCGCGCTTGCCCGAAGAGGCCGATTTCGCGGTGATCGAGATCGGCATGAACCATCCCGGCGAGATCGCGCCGCTGGCCCGCATGGCGCGGCCGCATGTTGCACTGATCACCACGGTCGCCCCCGCCCACCTGGCCGCCTTCGACGATCTGGCAGGCATCGCGCGCGAGAAGGCGGCTATCTTCGCGGGGCTGGAGCCGGGCGGCATCGCGGTCTTTCCCGACGATCTGGACGTAAGCCCGATCCTGGAAAACGCCGCCCGCTCCGTCGGAAAGCTCACCTTCGGCGCAACGAAATCTTCCGAATTCAGGCTGCTGAAGGCGCAGCTTCATCCGGACTCGACGGTGGTCGACGCAAAGGCGCAGGGCGAGAAACTCTTGTTCAAGATCCGCGCGCCGGGTCGGCATTTCGCGATGAACGCGTTGGGCGTGCTGGCCGTGGCCGAGGCGCTGGGCATCGACCGCGCGGTGGCGGCCTGCGATCTGGGCAGCTGGCTGCCGCCCGGCGGGCGCGGCGCACGGTTCCGGATCGCGCTTGACCCGATCGACCGCGATATCGCGATCGAGGTGATCGACGACGCGTTCAATGCCAATCCTGCCTCGATGGCGGCCGCGCTGGAGGTGCTGGCCGCCGCCGCGCCGCGCGACGGCGTGGGGCGCGTGGCCCGGGGCCGCCGCATCGCGATCCTCGGCGACATGCTGGAGCTTGGCGAGCAGGAACAGGCGCTGCATGCGGGTCTGGCCGATCTGCCCGCCATGGCCCGCGTCGATCTGGTGCATTGCGTCGGGCCGCGAATGCGGGCGCTGTATTTTGCGTTGCCGTTGAAGCGCCGCGGCCAATGGTTCGACGAGGCCGAACCGCTGGCAGCCCGGATACACGCGCTGGTCGATGCGGGCGATGTCGTGCTGGTCAAGGGCTCCAAGGGCAGCCGCGTCTCGATCGTCGTTGACGCGCTGGGCAAACTGGGCCAAGCGCTCCCCGAAACCGACGAGGACCTTGAGTAATGCTCTTCTGGCTGGCCGATCTTTCCGACGGGGGCGGCGCGTTCAACCTGTTCCGCTACATCACCTTCCGCGCTGGCGCGGCCTTCTTCACCGCGCTGCTGTTCGGCTTCCTGTTCGGCCGGCCGCTGATCAACCTGTTGCGCAAGCGCCAGAGGAACGGCCAGCCGATCCGCGCGGACGGCCCGGCCAGCCATCTGGAAACCAAGGCCGGCACCCCGACCATGGGGGGCGTGCTTATCCTTGGCGGGCTGATCGTTTCGACGCTTCTGTGGGCGCGGCTCGACAACCCCCATATCTGGATGGTCCTGTTCGTGACCCTGTCCTTCGGGGCCATCGGCTTTGCCGACGACTATGCCAAGGTGTCGAAGAACAACGTCAAGGGCGTGCCCGGCCGGGTGCGCTTCGGGCTGGGGCTGCTGATCGCGGCGATCGCCGGATGCTGGGCGGCGAGCGTGCATCCCGAGGCGCTGACCAACCAGCTTGCGGTGCCGGTCTTCAAGAACGCTCTGTTCAATCTGGGTATCCTTTTCGTTCCCTTCTCGATGATCGTGATCGTGGGCGCGGCGAATGCGGTGAACCTGACCGACGGGCTGGACGGGCTGGCAATCATGCCGGTGATGATCGCCGCCGCGGCGCTGGGCGTGATTGCCTATGCCGTGGGCCGCGTCGATTTCACCACCTATCTCGATGTCCACTACGTCCCCGGCACCGGGGAGATCCTGATCTTCTGCGCCGGGTTGATCGGCGCGGGGCTCGGCTTCCTGTGGTATAATGCCCCACCGGCGGCCGTGTTCATGGGCGACACGGGCTCGCTTGCGCTGGGCGGCGCGCTGGGTGCAATCGCGGTTGCCACCAAGCACGAGATCGTTCTGGCCATTGTTGGCGGGCTTTTCGTGGTCGAGGCGCTGTCGGTCATCATCCAGGTTGCCTATTTCAAGGCGACCGGGAAACGTGTGTTCCTGATGGCACCCATCCACCACCATTTCGAGAAGAAGGGATGGGCGGAACCCCAGATCGTGATACGGTTCTGGATCATCAGCCTGATCCTTGCGCTGATCGGGCTGGCGACCCTCAAGGTGCGCTGAACCCGAGGGAACAGGAGGACGAGAGCATGGAATACAAGATCGTGGACGAGGAATTCGTCCGGGAAGTCCGGCCCAGCCCCAAACGTGACAGGCGCGCGTTCTGGGCTTCCCCGCGGCTTCATGCGGTGACCCCCGATGTCACGCTCAAGCAATGGGACGGTGTGCCGTCCTACGCGGTCGTGGCCTTCGTCGGCTATCTGATCGCGCTGGTCGTGGTCTTCTCGAACCAGATCGTGCCCTATTGCATCGAGAATTTCGCCAATCCGCAGAATTGCGTGCCGATCTTCGATCGCATCCTGCCGATCACGCTGGCCGCGATCGTGGTCGCCCCGGCGATCAGTGGCGCGGTGCGGCGGATGGGCGGCAACCGCACGGCGGGTTTCCTGTTCGCGCTGAGCGTCGTGGCGATGCCTCCGCTGATGATCGGCTGGCACTACCTGGTCTGAGCGTCGGAGCAGCCTGGAACACGCCTGGCGCTGGCCGGGCCGTCTTGTCTTGCATCCGACGCTTCTCGATGGGCATTCTCCGCCTACCGTCGAAAGGGGTGGGGCATGATTCCGGTGCGCGGGTTTGACGGGGCGCGGGTCGCCGTTCTGGGGCTGGGGCGATCAGGGCTGTCGGCGGCGCGGGCGCTGCGGGCGGGCGGGGCCGAGGTGCTGGTCTGGGACGACAACGAGGCCGCCCGCGCCGCCGCCATGGCCGAGGGGTTCGCCCCCGTCGACCTGACGCGTCCGGGCGCACTGGGGGGTGCCGCCGCGCTGATCCTTAGCCCGGGTATCCCCCACCTCTACCCCCTGCCCAATCCCGTTATCGCCGCCGCCTGGATGGCCGGGGTGCCGGTCGACAACGATATCGGCCTCTTTTTCCGCTCGCTCGCGACCGAGGAGTGGGAGGGATTCGACAGCCCGCCGCGCGTGATCGCAGTGACCGGCTCGAACGGCAAGTCCACCACCTCGGCGCTGATCCATCATGTGCTGAGCGCGGCGGGTCGCGACAGCCAGCTTGCGGGCAATATCGGACGCGGCGTGCTGGACATGGACCCGCCGGGCGAGGGCGGCGTCGTGGTTCTGGAACTGTCCTCCTACCAGACGGAACTTGCCCGTGCGCTGACGCCCGACATCGCGGTGTTCACCAACCTTTCGCCCGACCATCTGGACCGCCATGGCGGGCCGGGGGGGTATTTTGCCGCCAAGCGGCGCCTGTTCGCCGAGGGCGGGCCGGACCGGGCGATCATCGGCGTGGACGAGGACGAGGGGCGGTTTCTGGCCAACCAGATGGCCGAGGGGCCAGCCGACGACCGGGTGATCCGCATCTCGGCGGCGGACAAGCTGACCGGACCGGGCTGGGCGGTCTTTGCGCGCAAGGGGTTTCTGGCGGAATGGCGCAAGGGCCGACAGGTGGCCAGCATCGACCTGCGCGCGATCCCCGGCCTGCCCGGCGTGCATAACCACCAGAACGCCTGCGCCGCCTATGCCGCCGCCCGCTGCCTTGGCATCGCGCCGAGGGAAATCGAGCGCGCGTTCCACGATTTCGCCGGTCTGCCGCATCGCAGCCAGCTTGTGGCCGAGGCGGGGGGGGTGCGTTTCGTCAACGATTCCAAGGCCACCAACGCCGCCTCGGCCGCGCGTGCGCTGGCCGCCTTTGCGCGCATCCGCTGGATCTGTGGTGGACTCGAGAAAGAGGGCGGGCTGGCCGAGCTTGCGCCGCATCTGGGCAATGTCGTCAAGGCCTATGTGATCGGGCGCGAGGCGGCGGCCTTTGCGCTTCATCTGCGCGACATCCCGCACGAGGTCTGCACGACGATGGCAACCGCTGTCGCCCGCGCCGCCGCCGAGGCCGAACCGGGCGATGTCGTCCTGCTTGCGCCCGCTGCGGCCAGTTTCGACCAGTATGACAATTTCGAACGCCGCGGCGAGGATTTCGTCGCCGAACTGGACCGCTGGCTCGAATCGCGGGGCCGCGCGGGATCGTGAGATGCGCACGCGGCCTCCTGCGCCTATGATCCCGGAAAAGGAGACCCGCAATGAACCGACGCAGCATCCTTCTGGGCGGCGCAGCATTTGCGCTGACATCCCGCGCCGCTCGCGCCAGCGCGTTCGAGATCACCCGCAGCGAGGCCGAATGGCGCGCGATGCTCGATGATCTGGAATACCGCGTGATGCGGCAGGAGGGCACCGAACGTGCCTTCACCAGTCCGCTCAACGACGAGAAACGCCCCGGTCTCTATCACTGCCGGGGATGCGAATTGCCGCTTTATGATGCCGCGACCAAGTTCGACAGCGGCACCGGCTGGCCCAGCTTCTGGCAGGCGTTGCCCGACGCGGTCGGAACCAAGCCTGATCGCAAGTTCCTCATGCTGCGCACCGAGGTTCATTGCCGCCGCTGCGGCAGCCATCTGGGCCATATCTTCGACGATGGCCCGCCCCCCACCGGCAAGCGCCACTGCATCAACGGCGTAAGCCTGCTGTTCTGCCCCGCAGAGGGCGCCTGAGCCCGCGCGGTCGGCTATGCGACGCGGAACAGCGGCAACCCTTCGAGCACGGCATGGGCGGTGCGCACCGCGCGGTTGAGATAGGCGCGGATGCGCGGATCGCCGGGCGCAAGGCGGGGCATCGTCCAGCCGACCGAGGCCAGCGTGCGCAGCATCACGAAGACCGGCAGCATCGCAAGATCATCATCGGTCAGCGGACGATGCGTGGCATAGCCCTCGATCAGCCCGGTCGCGATCTGGTCCAGCGCCGGTTCCTTGAGGTTCTGCGCCAGCGCCGTGCCCAGATCGTAAAGCCGGAAGCCGAAACCGCTGTCGTCGAAGTCGATCAGCCTTGCATGATGGCCGTCATGCAGGATGTTCTCGCGCAACAGATCGGCATGGATCAGCCCCTGGTCGGCGCCCTGTGCGGCATGGTCCGACAACCGCTCGCGGGCGTAGCGGCGGGCCTCTTGCAGCAGAAGCGTCTCGGCCTCGCTGGCGGCGGGATGGTCCCAGAACCGGCCCCAGAAGGGCGCGGACCCCAGCAGGCCGTCGATGTCCCAATGCGGTCGGCTGAACCACGGCGGCAGCGTGATCCGGTCGGTGGCGACATGCAGCTGCGCGATGGCCCGGCCGACGCTGGCATAGCGGCGCATCTGCTCGTCGGGCGTTCCGTCAAGCGGCTCGCCGCCGGTGCCGATGGGCCGTCCCTCGACCCAGTTCAGCACCGAGGCGATGCGCCCGTCGGCAAGCCGCGCCATCAGCGCGCCATCCACCGTGCGCTGGGGCCGCGGCACGCCCAGCCCGGCCTCGGCCAGCGCGTCCATCCACCACAGTTCCGACCGGATCGCCTCTTCGCTCTGATAGCCCTTGCGGTGCAGCCGCAGGACGCCCCGGGCCGCGTCGGGCAGGGTCACTGCGAACACCGCGTTCTCGCGGTGCGACAGCAGGCGCGGATTCGCACCGCTGGTCCAGTTCAGCGCGGCCTCCTCGGCCAGCGTCAGGGCTTCGGCCTCGGTCATGCGGGCACCTCCGTCGTGGCCAGCACCTCGTCGAGCGTGTCGACAAGGAGATCGGCGTTTTCGCGCGAGAACGGCATGGGCGGGCGGATCTTGAGCGTGTTCATGTGCCGCCCGATCCGCCCGGTCAGGATGCCACGGGCCTTCAGCCCCTCGACCAGCCGCTCGGCAAAGGCGGTGGCGGGGGAGCCGTCCGGCTGGACGAACTCGGCGCCGAGGAACAGACCCGCGCCGCGGACCTCGGCCAGCAGCTTGTGGCTCAGCCTGCGCATCCGGTCCAGCGCATGGGCGCCCACGTCGCGGGCATTGGCGACCAGCCCCTCGGACTCGAGCACGTCGAGCGTGGCCAGCGCCGCCGCGGCCGAGACCGGATTGCCGCCGAACGTGTTGAAATAGCCGAACGCGGCGCGGAAATCGGCCATGATGTCGGGCCGCGTCACCACCGCGCCGACCGGATGGCCGTTGGCCATCGGCTTGCCCAGCGTCACCACATCGGGCGCAAACCCCAGCCGCTCATGGCCCCAGAACGCATCGCCCAGCCGCCCGAAACCCGGCTGCACCTCGTCGGCCAGGATCAGCCCGCCCGCGCGCCGGATCACCGCGACCGTGGGATCGAGAAATCCGCGTGGCAGCGTCGGGAACCCCTCGTTCGCGAAGAAGGGACACAGCATGAACCCGGCAAAGCCGTGGCCCGCTTCGTCCAGATCGGCGATGGCGCGGGCGACGTTGGCGGCAAAGGCCGCAGCCTGCGCCTCGGCGCTGTCGCCCGGCGGCGTCAGGCTTTCAGGGGCGGGGACGAGGCGGACATGGGCCGGATAACCGCCGATCGGCGGGCGCCGTGTCGAGAGCTGGCTGACCGCGGCGGTGTTGCCGTGATAGGTGTTGTCGGTGGCGATCAGCCCGCGCGCGCCGGTGGCCGCCTGCGCCATGCGCAGCGCCACGTCATTCGCCTCGGACCCGGTGCAGACCATGATCGCCTGGCGCAGCCCATGGCCCAGCGTCGCCGTCAGCCGCTCGATATAGTCAAGGATGGCCGTGTGCAGATAGCGCGTATGGGTGTTCAGCGTCGCGGCCTGCCTGGCAATCGCCTCGACCACGCGGGGGTGGCAATGGCCGACATGGGGGACGTTGTTATAGGCGTCCAGATAGCGCCGCCCCTCGGCATCCCACAGCCAGACGCCCTCGCCACGCACCAGATGCACCGGCTCGGCGTGGAAGGTGGGCACGTTCGGCCCCATCAGCCGGGCGCGGCGCTCGATCAGGGTTTCGCTCATGGCCTCCTCGCCCGGCTCGTGCCCCAATCTGGAACCGACCCCGGCCCGAACGCAAGAGAGACTTCAGCCGAAACCCGGGGCAAGCCGGATTTCCCCTGTCGCGATCCCGCGCCAGTTCCGGATCGGTCCGCCCAGCCGTCCGCGCGTGGCCGGGTGTTCGGGGTCGAGCACGCCCAGCCGAATCAACAGCCCCGCGATCGCTGCCTCGGCCGCGCGGGTGGCGCCGTCCTCGATCTTGACCGCGATGCCAAGGCCCCGCTCGGGCAGGATCGCGACAAAGACCCCCTCGGCCCCGGTCTTGACCGCGACGCGGCCATCCATGGCGCGCATCAACTCGGTGCAGGCCCGCCCCTCGCCGGCCACCAGATCGGGATGGGCCAGCATCGCCCCCGTCAGCCGCGCGGCGGCGCGGGCGCGGAGGGTGGCGGCATCAGGCCGGGCGGTCGCAAAGAATGCCATGGCGCGGCCAAGGCCATGCATGGTCGTCGCGAAATTCGGCGCGGAACAGCCGTCGATCCCGAAGCATGGGCTCGCCTGCCCCGTCACGTCCTCGAACGCGGCGCGGATGGCGCGTTGCACCGGATGGCCGGTATCATTGTAATCGCCCCCCGCCCCGAGGTGGCGCGCCAGCGTCAGGAACCCCGCATGCTTGCCCGAGCAGGCGTTGTGCAACTGGCTTGGCGCCTCGCCCGCGATCAGCATCCGCTTGCGTTCCGCGCTGTCGCGGCTGGGCTGCGCGCCGCAACGCAGGTCGGCCTCGGACAGGCCCAGCCGGTCAAGCCAGGCCGCGATGCGGGCCACATGGACCGGCGCCCCCTCATGCGAGGCGCAGGCCAGCGCCAGGTCCGCATCGTCCAGCCCCGCCGCCTCGGCCGCGCCGCTTTCGACCAGCGGCAGCGCCTGGATCATTTTCACCGAGGAGCGCGGATAGATCACCGCGCCCGGATCGCCCCAGGCCTCAAGAACCGCGCCTGCGCCGTGGCAGATCACCGCATGCCCGCGATGCCGCGACTCGACCATGCCGCCGCGCCACAGATCGACCATCTCCACCGCTTCGGCCATGATCCGCCTCCCCTTCAAGCCCACGCGATTTTGTGCGATGAGGGATTTCACATCGCTGCGCGCCTACGGTAGGTTGCGCCCATCGAGTTGCAAACCGTCCCGCCAACGGAGAAACGGCTGACCGAGGGGCCGGTCCGGGGGACAGAGAGGCAAACACGGCTGGAGGCCTGTATCGACGATGAACTCCCTCATGCGAACGGCCCTTGCGGGCGGATTGACGGCGCTATGGGCATTGGCTGCCCAGGCACAGCAGGAATCGACCAACAATGTCGCGGTCAAGACCGACTGGAACGTCTTCGTCGAGACGAACCCGCGCGAATGCTGGGGCGTCTCGCCGCCCAAGGAGACGGTGAACACCCGTGACGGGCGGGTGGTCGCGGTGAACCGTGGCGATATCCGTCTGTTCGTGACTTTCCGGCCCGGCGACGGTACTGCGGGAGAGGTGTCGTTCACCGGCGGCTATCCTTTTGCAGAAGGCTCGACCGTCTCGGTCCGGATTGGCGACGAGACCTATGAACTGTTCACCGAGAACCAGTGGGCGTGGCCTGCTTCCAAGGAGGAAGATGCCCGGCTGCTCGCCGCGATGAAGCGTGGCGCCGAGGCGGTGGTGACGGCGCGGTCGTCCCGCGGGACGACGACCAAGGATACTTTCTCGCTGATGGGCTTTACCGCCGCGATGGAGGAGGCCGAGCGCCGCTGCGCCGGCAACTGACCCCGGCCCGGGGCCGGTAACGGATGTCCCGCACGCGGCCCTGCCGCCTGCGGGATGTTTCCTTTTTCGGGCCGATCCCATACAAGGAGCACCCCGTCCGATGGAGACGCGCAAGATGACCGCGAGCCCGCCGATCACGCCCGAGGTGCTGCCGATTCCGCGCAAGCCGCCCGAGGCCGCGCGCCTGAACCTGGTGGGCCTGACCCGGCCCCAGCTGCGGGCCGCCCTTGTCGCGGCGGGCACGCCCGAGGCGCAGGCGAAGATGCGCGAGAACCAGCTTTGGCAATGGATCTACCACAAGGGGGTGCGCAGCTTCGACGCGATGACCAACCTTGCCAAGGACTACCGCGCGCTGCTGGCCGGACATTTCGCGATCGAGCTGCCCGAACTGGTCACACGCACCGTTTCGGCCGACGGCACGCGGAAATACCTCGTCCGGATCGCGGGCGGCCACGAGGTCGAGGTGGTCTATATCCCGGAAGACTCGCGCGGCACGCTCTGCATTTCGTCCCAGGTGGGCTGCACGCTGACCTGCACCTTCTGCCATACCGGCACCCAGCGGCTGGTGCGCAACCTGACCGCGGCCGAGATCGTCGGCCAGATCATGCTGGCCCGCGACGACCTGGGCGAATGGCCCGAACCCGGCCGCGCGCCCAGGGACGAGACGCGGCTGATCTCGAACCTCGTGCTGATGGGGATGGGCGAGCCGCTTTACAATTTCGAAGCGGTTCGGGACGCGATGAAGATCGCGATGGATAACGAGGGCATATCGCTGAGCCGCCGCCGCATCACGCTGTCGACCAGCGGCATCGTGCCCGAGATCGCGCGTGCGGGCACCGAGATCGGCTGCCTGCTGGCGGTGTCGCTGCACGCTACCACCGACGAATTGCGCAACCAGCTGGTGCCGATCAACCGAAAATACCCGCTGGCGCAGCTGCTTGACGCGCTCCGGGCCTATCCGAAACTGTCGAACTCCGAACGGATCACCTTTGAATACGTGATGCTGAAGGGCGTGAACGACAGCGATGCGGATGCGCGTCGGCTGGTCAGGCTGATCGCGGGGATTCCCGCCAAGATCAACCTGATCCCGTTCAACGAATGGCCCGGCGCACCCTATCAGCGGTCCGACTGGGATCGGATCGAGGCCTTTGCCGACATCGTGCACAAGGCTGGCTATGCAAGCCCCATCCGAACGCCGCGGGGCGAGGATATCATGGCCGCCTGCGGGCAGTTGAAGTCGGCGACCGAGCGCGCGCGGAAGAGCCGCTTCGAGATCGCCGCCGAGGCCGGCTTGCCCCAGCCCGAACGCGTCGTGCGCCGCCCGGACGCGCCCGACCTGCACTGACGTTGTTCCGACACACCGGAGCACTCCCGCCCCCGGGCCGCCCGGGGCTTGCGCCCCGCTTGCCCGGCGTTGGGCGTGGCGCGGCCTTGCGGCCGCGCGGGGGTATTTGGGCCAAGAAGAAGGGTGTGGTCAGGCCTTCGGGGTCCAGCGCTCGATGACGGCGAGCGCCTCCTCGGCGGTTTCGACGAAGGTGAACAGGTCGAGATCGGCGCGCGAGATCGTGCCCGCCTCGACCAAGGCCTCCCAGTTGATGACCTTTTCCCAGAACGCCCGGCCGAACAGCAGGAAGGGCACGGGGTCCATGCGTTCCGTCTGGATCAGCGTCAGCGCCTCGAACATCTCGTCAAGCGTGCCGAAGCCGCCCGGGAAGATCGCGATGGCGGCGGCGCGCAGCAGGAAATGCATCTTGCGGATGCCGAAATAGTGGAAATTGAAGCACAAATCGGGTGTTACGTATGCGTTCGGCGCCTGTTCATGGGGCAGCACGATGTTCAGCCCGATCGACACGCCCCCGGCTTCGGCCGCGCCGCGGTTGCCGGCCTCCATGATGCCGGGGCCGCCGCCTGTCACGATGACGTGATGCTTGCCGTTCTGCTGGCTCTTCTCGGTGATCAGCCGGGCGAATTTCCGCGCCTCGTCATAATAGCGCGTGTAGTCGGCCAGCGTTTCGGTTGCGGCCTCGCCCCGGCGCGCGGGCTCGGGGATGCGGGCCGAGCCGAACAGTACGATCGTGCTGTCGATGCCGAATTCCTTCATAACCAGTTCGGGCTTCATCAGTTCCAGTTGCAGCCGCACCGGGCGCAGTTCGTCGCGCCACAGGAATTCGGGATCGGCAAAGGCAAGCCGATAGGCCGGGGCGCGGGTCTGCGGGGTATCGGGAACCTCGCGGATGACTTCGACATCCTCCTGGGCGTCACGGAACGGGCGTCGGCTGTCGTCATGCATGGGCTTCTCATCGGGCTTGGATTGCGCCGGGCAAGTCTAGCCTCTATAGCCTTATGTCCAGTTAAACCAGCCATCTTTCCGGGGGAATTCCATGTCCGACGTCCAGCTCGAAGCCGCCATCGAAGCCGCATGGGAAGCGCGCGACACGATTACCCCCACCACCAGGGGCGAGGTTCGCGACGCCGTCGAGGCGACGCTGCATGCGCTGGACCAAGGCACGCTGCGGGTGGCCGTGCGCCAGACGGACGGGCGCTGGCATGTCAACCAATGGGCCAAGAAGGCGGTGCTGCTGGGCTTCCGGTTGCAGGACATGGGCGTGCAGACCGGCGGGCCGCAGGGCGGTACCTGGTGGGACAAGGTCGACAGCAAGTTCGCCCATTGGGGCGAGGCGCAGTGGAAGGCCGCGGGCTTTCGCGCGGTACCGAACTGCGTAGTGCGCCGCTCGGCCCATATCGGCAAGGGCGTGGTGCTGATGCCCTGTTTCGTCAATCTCGGGGCCTATGTGGACGAGGGTACGATGGTCGACACCTGGGCGACGGTCGGATCCTGCGCGCAGATCGGCAAGAACGTGCACCTGTCGGGCGGCGTGGGCATCGGCGGCGTGCTGGAGCCGATGCAGGCCGGCCCCACCATCATC
>NZ_DSDD01000302.1:0-19045 GCF_011048875.1 Rhodovulum sp. | reverse complement strand
CGCCCTGCCCCTTATGGCGGGGGCGCTGCGGCTCTCGGCCCTCGGCATCCGCTCGACGCTCTACCCGCAGAACGCCGCGCTGGCCTCGGGCATCGAGGGGGCGGACCCGGCCGACCCGCGCACAGCCCTGCTGTTCGATCCGCAGACCGCGGGCGGGCTTCTGGCCGCGCTGCCCGAGGCCGCGGCCGCCGGGATGCCGGACGGCTTGGGCGCGGGGGCGGCGCGGATCGGCACCGTCACCGCGGGCGCGCCGCGGATCACCCTGGGCTGAGCGCCGCGACCGCCGCCACGACCTGCGGCAGCGCCGCCGCCAGCCCGTCCGCGTCCAGCCGGTCCAGCCGGACCCGGTGCAGCGGCCGATCCTCGAACCGGGCACGCTGGACCGCGTAAAGCGGATCGTAATGCTCTGCCATCAGCCCGGCGGCCAGCGCCTCGAACGCCCCCGCCTCGGCCAGCGCCCCCCAGGCCTCGATCCGCTCGCGCGGGTGGCGGGCGGCCAGCGCCGCGACGGTCGCCATCAGCCGCGCGGGATCGGCGGTCAGGTCGCGGTAGCGCCGCGCAAGATAGCCCGCGCGCAGTTCCAGCGCCGCCGAAAGCTCGATCCGGGGCGCGGCCCGCATCGCCTCCCACAGGGCGGGCGGCAGGTTCAGCCGGCCGATCCGGCTCGATTCCGCCTCGACCACCACCGGGCGCGCCGGGTCCAGCCCATCCCGCGCCATCGCAAGCGCCGTCTCGAAGCCTTCTGCGCCGGTTGCCCGCCCGCCATCGCCCCGAACAGCGAGCCGCGATGGTTCGCCATCCCCTCCAGGTCGATCACCTGCACCCCGGCCGCGGCCAGCAGCCCCAGGAACTCGGTCTTGGCGGTGCCGGTATTGCCGTCCAGCACCACCACCGGCGCAGGCGAGGGCGCATCGTAGAGCGCCCCCTGCACCAGTCGCCGGAAACTGCGCCAGCCGCCCTCGATCGTCTCGGCCCGCCAGCCGATCTGGCGCAGGATCAGCGCGAAACTGCCCGACCGCTGCCCGCCGCGCCAGCAACAGACCAGCGGGCGCCAGCCCTTGGGCCGGTCGGCCAGCGCCGTCCCGATGTGGTGCGCGGCGTTGCGCGCGACGATCGCGGCCCCGATCTTGCGCGCCTTGAACGGGCTTTACTGCGTGTAGATCGTGCCGACGCGCGCGCGTTCCTCGTTCGACAGCACGGGCAGCGAGATCGCGCCGGGGATATGGTCCTCGGCATATTCGGCGGGGGACCGGACGTCGATGATCTCGTCGATATCGAGTGTGGCAAGATCGGACAATGCGGACAGCGTCAGCGGCATGGCGCCCTTCTATGCGGCGGGGAAAGGATCAGGGCCGCGCCAGGCACCCCGCGGGCGTCGCCGCCCGGCCGGTCGCGCGATAGGCGGCAAGGCCCAGATATTCGTGCAGCACAAGGTTGAAGTCCAGCAGGCTTTCGGCCGGTGCCCAGCGCAGCCTCGCGCCCGGACGGCTGCGGAAATCGACCGGATAGGGCGTCAATTCGCGCCAGCCCGCCGCGCAGAAGGTCTCGACCGCGCGGGGCATGTGAAAGGCGCTGGTGACCAGCAGCCATTGCCCCGGACGGTCCGGCGCCATCTCCCGGCCCAGCCGCGCGTTCTCGGCCGTGTTGCGCGAGGCGCCTTCCAGGATCAGCCGCGCGGGATCCAGCCCCGCCCCGGTCAGCACGCGCCGCGCGACCTCGGTCTCGGGCAGGTCCGAGCCGCCAAGCCGCCCGCTGCCCCCGGTGAACAGCACCGCAGCCTCGGGATGCAGCCGGGCCAGTTCCAGCGCGGCGAAGAATCGCTCGCCCCCCTCGTTCAGCGAGGGCGGCCCCCAGGCCAGAGTGCCCGCCGGATCCTCGGCGCCGCCAAGGATCACGATCCCCGCCACCGGCCCGGCCACCTCCGGCACGGGATGGCGCGCCTCGATCCCGCGCAGCAGCGCGTTGGACAGCGGGCTCAGCGCGATCACCGCCCCGCCCAGCGCCACGGCCGTCACCAGCCCGCGGCCAAGCTCGGGCCGTCCCGCCCACAGCGCCCAAAGCCCCGCCGCCAGCAGGATCAGCAGCACCGAGTCCGCCCGCAGAAGCCCCCAGACGATCTTCGAGGCGAAGAAGAACAGATCGTCCGGCAGGCTCTGGCCCATCCCCCTCAGCCCTCGAGCCCGAAGCCCTTGCGGCCGACCGCGACATGGGCCTCGAATCCCGCCTCGCGCACATCCTCGGGCGGGTAGACATTGCGCAGGTCGGCCATCCGGGGATGCGCCATCCGCTGCGCCATCTGGCCCAGGTCAAGCCCGCGGAACTCGTTCCACTCGGTCAGGATCACCAGCGCATCGGCGCCCTCGGCCGCGGCATAGGGATCGTCGGCCCAGGTGACGCCGGGCAGCAGCGCCTCGCCCTCGCGCCGACCCTGCGGATCGACCACGCGCACCTTTGCCCCGCCGCCCACCAGCGCGGGCACGATGGTCAGCGCGGGCGCGTCGCGCATGTCGTCGGTATTGGGCTTGAAGGTGACGCCCAGCACCAGGATCGTCTTGCCGTTCACGGACCCGCCGCACAGATCCACCACCTTGTCGATCATCCGCCGCTTGACCCGGTCATTGACCGCGATGACCATCTCGGTGATCGCGCAGGGCGAGGCGAAATCCTGCCCGATCCGGGCCAGCGCCTGCGTGTCCTTGGGAAAGCACGACCCGCCATAGCCGGGGCCTGCATGCAGGAACTTGTTGCCGATCCGGCCATCCAGCCCCATGCCCTTGGACACCGCCTTGATGTCGGCGCCGACCTTCTCGCACAACATCGCCATCTCGTTGATGAAGGTGATCTTGGTCGCGAGAAAGGCGTTCGCGGCATATTTGATCATCTCGGCCGATTCGAGATCGGTATAGACGACGGGAAATTCGCGCAGGAACAGCGGGCGGTAGATATCGGCCATCACCGCGCGGGCGCGCTCGGTCTCGACGCCGACCACCACCCGGTCGGGCCGCATGAAATCGTCGATCGCCGCCCCCTCGCGCAGGAATTCGGGGTTCGAGGCGACGTCGAACTCGGCCGCCGGATTGGCCGCCCGCACCGCGGCCGCGACCTGCCGGTTGGTGCCCACGGGCACGGTCGATTTGGTGACGATCACGGCATAGCCGGTCAGCGCCCGCCCGATTTCCTCGGCCGCGGCCATCACATAGGTCAGGTCCGCATGGCCATCGCCGCGCCGCGTCGGCGTTCCGACCGCGATGAAGACCGCATCCGCCCCGTCCACCGCCGCCGCCAGATCGCCGGTAAAGGTCAGCCGCCCCGCCGCCACGTTGCGCGCCATCACCGTATCGAGGCCGGGCTCGTAGATCGGCACCTCGCCGCGGTTCAGCATCTCGATCTTGCGCGGATCCTTGTCCACGCAGACGACCTCATGCCCGAAATCGGAGAAACACACCCCCGACACAAGGCCCACATAGCCCGTGCCGATCATCGCGATCTTCATCTCAAATCTCCCTGCCCTGGGGTTCGCCCAAGCCGATGCGACAGCAGGGCGGCCAAGTCAACTCGCCTTTGCCGATCCGCGCCCATCTGCCAGGCCGCTGTGACGAGGCTGCGGCAGCGAATTGACATTCGCGCGCCCGCCGCGGTTCATGGCCCTCTCGACCCCCCCTTGCCCCGGATCCCCATGCTGCCCGCGTTCCTGACCCTTGCCGCCGGTGCTGCGGGTGCGGCGCTGGCCGACCTGCCGGTCGTGCCCGCTCCCTTCCTGACCGGGCCCGCGCTCTGCGTGACGCTGCTGGTGCTGACCGTGGCGCTGCCGCTGGCCGTCGCCCGGATCGGGACGACGGCCGGGCGCGATGTCAGCCCACCACGTTGAACGCGGGGCCGTAGGGATGGCGCGTGATGTTCTCGGCGCCCCTGTCGGTCACGATCAGGATGTCATGCTCGCGATAGCCGCCCGCGCCGGGCTGGCCCTGCGGGATGGTCAGCGTCGGCTCCATCGAGATCACCATGCCGGGTTCCAGCCCCGTGTCGATATCCTCGCGCAACTCCAGCCCCGCCTCGCGGCCATAGTAATGCGACAGCACGCCGAAGGAATGGCCATAGCCGAAGCTGCGATACTGCAACAGGCCCCGGTCTTCGGGGAAGGCATTGAACGCATGGGTCACCTCGGCGCAAGTGATGCCCGGCTTCAGCAGCGACATGCCATGTTCATGCGCGGCGACATTGGCCTGCCAGATCTCCAGGCTGGCGGCATCCACCTCGCCCATGAACATCGTCCGTTCCAGCGCGGTGTAATAGCCCGAGATCATCGGAAAGGTGCTCAGCGACAGGATATCGCCCCGCCGCGCGGCCGGTGCCCGCCACATGGGCGACCGCGCGCCGGAAATTGTCCCGCGCCCAGTCGGTACAGGTCATGTTGTCGGTCGCGCAGCGCCGCCGGGGCTGGCCCGCGTCTATCCCTGCGCTGATCGTCACCGCGTCCGAGGCGGTCACGACCAGCCCATAGGGCCGGCCGAACGGGCAATAGAGAAAGCCCGAGTAATAGGCGATGTTCTGCATCGGGGTCAGCACCGCCACCTCGGCGCCGGTCGCATCCATCGCGGAGCGCAGGCCCATCAGGCGGGTGTCGTATTCGTCCTGCGAAAAGGGCAGGGCCACCTTGTCGCCATTGTGAAAGTGGAAAAAGTCGGGCCGGGTCATCGAAACCTCCGAGCGGTGGCCCGGGGCTGCCGGGCCAAGTGGGGTCCCGGCGTTCAGGAGACGGGGCACGCGGCCCGGGCCATGGGGGCAAGGCCCCTGCGGCGACGCCATCGCCACGCGGCCCGGACGGGCCATGCCCCGTGCCGCGCGCCCGGGCAAGCGCACAGATCCGGCGGCGCGGACCGGCCGAAAAGGGGCTGCGCGCACCGGGACATCGCTGCACCAAGGATCCGATGGCCGCCGCGTCCGACCTGAAGGTGCCCGCATGACAAACGACCTCCTCCGCGACCTCTGGTTTCCCACCGACCGCTGCGTCATCGCCGGGCACTGGACCCCGTCCCGGGGCGGCGGGACCCTGCCCATCGAGGATCCCTCGACCGGCGCGGAAATCGGCCGCATCGCACGGGGGGCAGGCGGCCGGGTGCTGGCAAGGATCGGCCTGTTCGTGCGCGGCCGCGCCGACGAACCGGCCGGGATCGGGGCGACCGATCTGGGCAAGCCGCTCGCCCAGGCCCGCGCCGACGCGCTGGCGCTCGCGCGCTACATGGAATTCTACGCCGGCGCCGCCGACAAGGTGATGGGCCAGACCATCCCCTATCTGGAGGGCTACACCGTCTACACCCTGCGCGAGCCGCATGGCGTGACCGCCCACATCATCCCCTGGAACTACCCGATGCAGATCATCGGCCGCTCGGTCGGGGCGGCGCTGGCGATGGGCAATGCCGTGGTGCTCAAACCCGCCGAGGAGGCCTGCCTGACCGCGCTGGCTTTCGCCCGCCTCGCCGAAGAGGTCGGCCTGCCGCCCGGCGCGCTGAACGTGGTCCCGGGCCTCGGCGAAGAGGCGGGTGCGGCGCTGGCGGGCCATCCGGGCGTCCAGCGTGTCAGCTTCACCGGCTCGCTGGCGGTGGGGCGGCTGGTGCAGGCGGCCGCCGCGCGGAACGTGGTGCCGGTCACGTTGGAACTGGGGGCAAGTCCCCGCAGCTGGTCTTTGCCGATGCCGATCTCGACGCCGCGCTGCCCTTCCTCGTCAATGCGGGCATCCAGAACGCGGGCCAGACCTGTTCGGCCGCCTCGCGCATCCTGGTCCAGCGGCCCGTCTATGACGCGGTTCTCGCCCGGATGGCCGAACGCTACCGCGCGCTGAAGGTCGGCCCGGCGCTCGACAATCTCGACCTCGGCCCGCTCATCTCGGCCCGCCAGAAGCAGATCGTTCAGGGCTTGCTGGCCGAGGGCGCGGATCTCGAAACCGTCGCCGAAGGCACGATCCTTGTCACCGCGCCCGCGGGCGGCCACTATGTCGCGCCCCGCCTGCTGGCGAACGTGCCGCCCGCCCACCGCCTGGCGCAGGAGGAAATCTTCGGCCCCGTTCAGGCGCTGATCCCCTTCGAGGACGAGGACGAGGCCACGGCCATCGCCAACGGCACCGCCTACGGCCTTGTCGCCGCGATCTGGTCGCGCGACGGCGCCCGGCAGATGCGGCTGGCGCGCGCGCTGCGGGCCGGGCAGGTCTTCGTGAACAATTACGGCGCAGGCGGCGGCGTCGAACTGCCCTTCGGGGGTGTCGGCCTGTCCGGCCATGGCCGCGAAAAGGGCTTCGAGGCGCTGTACGGGTTCTCGACGGTCAAGACGGTCGCCGCGCGGCACGGCTGAGGGAGTACGGGATGCGACTGGACGGAAAGACCGCGATCGTCACGGGGGGCGGTTCGGGCTTCGGCGCGGGCATCGCGCGCATGTTCGCGGCCGAAGGCGCGCGGGTCATGGTCGCCGATATCGACATGGGCGCGGCCGAGGTAATCGCGGACGAGATCGGCGGCCTCGCGCAAGCCGTGGACGTGGCCGACAACGGTGCGGTCGGCGCGATGGCCCATGCCGCGCTGGCCGTGTTCGGGCGGCTCGACATCCTGGTGAACAATGCCGGGATCACCCACCTGCCCAAGCCGCTGGAGGAGGTCACCGAGGACGAATTCGACCGCGCGCTGGCGGTCAACGCCAAGTCGGTCTTCCTGACCGCCCGCCACCTGGTGCCGCACATGAAGGGCAATGGCGCAGGCGCGATCCTGAACATCGCCTCGACCGCCGGTCTCTCGCCTCGGCCGCGGCTGAACTGGTACAATGCATCCAACGGCTGGATGATCACCGCGACCGAGGCGATGGCCGTCGAACTGGCCCCCGCGGGCGTTCGGGTCAACGCGCTTTGCCCCGTCGCGGGCGAAACGCCGCTGCTGAAAAGCTTCCTGGGCGAGGACACGCCCGGGATGCGCGCGAAATTCCTCGCCTCTATCCCGCTCGGCCGGTTCTCGACGCCCGAGGACATGGGAACGCCGCCTGTTTCCTCTGCTCGGACGAGGCCGCCATGATCACCGGCGCCGCGCTCGAGGTGGACGGCGGACGCCGCATCTGAGGAGGTGGCCTCGTCCTGCGTTGGATGGGGCGGTGGGTTGGCACCCACCCTACGGGTGTTGACCGCCCGCCGGTCAGAGCCCGCCCGCTGCGCCGGTCAACCACGTAGGGTGGATGAAACCCACCACGCTGCGCATTCAAGCGCACCGCAGACCCTGCCGCAGGTCGGCGGGTTGACATCCTTTACCATCCCGAACAAACAGAAGGGCGGCAAGCCTTTCGGCAGCGCCGCCCTGTCACCTTGTTGTCCGATGCGTTTACCAGGCGTTGCGTGCGGGCCATCTTGCTGACATCTGACAGTGACCAAGTTCCCACGGTAAACGCTGCGAGGCGAGCGAACCCAGACTTGGAGATCACATTGTTACTTCCGCCGCGAGAGAATGGTGGCGCGACAGAATTGGGTTCTCTGTTCTCCGGAAAGAACAGGAAGACGCTGAACCCGGGCCTCTTGCATCGCTGTTTGCTGCCACAAGATGTCTATTCTCTGGGGGGAGCGAAAGCAGCCACTCGTCCTGCAGCCTATGGCAGGATTTGATCCGCCAGCGCGATTGTTTCTTGCCCACGCCCGGCCCGCCATCGACCGCCGGCGTTCTGGCGCCCGCGGACGACCTTCTCGCCCCGCCCTCAGCCGTACCCCCCGCAGGCCGGATGCCAACCCACCGTTCCCCGTTGCCCTCCGCCCGCCATGTTAACCGCCCACCGGGTCCGAAAAAGGTCCGATGGAATTCCGATGGAATTCCGATGCGGGTCCGACCGCCGGAACCCTGCAAGACAAGGCCGTTAACCACGAATCGCGCCGAAACGCGGACCTCGCGCTACCGCCGCCCGCGCTTGCCCCCGCGCTGCCCGGCCCGTCCCGCGGTCGAGCGTCCCTTGGCCCCCATCGCGGCCTCCACCGCGTCGTCCACCGCCGATTGGCGGGCCAGCGGGTCGTCGGACAGCACCAGGTCCACGGCCTCCAACCGCTTGATTTCATCGCGCAATCTGGCGGCTTCCTCGAATTCCAGGTTCTCGGCCGCCTTGCGCATCGCCGCCCGCAGCCCGTCCAGATGCGCCTCCAGGTTGGCGCCGCGCAGCGGCTTGTCCACCTTGGCCGTCACCCGGTTCATGTCCACGTCGCCCTGGTAGAGCCCGGCCAGGATGTCCTCGACATTCTTCTTCACGGTCTCCGGCGTGATACCGTGTAAGCTATTGTAGGCAATCTGTTTTTCCCGCCGCCGATCGGTCTCGCGCATCGCGCGTTCCATGCTGCCGGTGATCCGGTCGGCATACATGATGACGCGGCCCTCGGCATTCCGCGCCGCCCGCCCGATGGTCTGGATCAGGGACGTTTCGGACCGCAGGAACCCCTCCTTGTCGGCATCCAGAATGGCCACCAGCCCGCATTCCGGGATGTCCAGCCCCTCGCGCAGCAGGTTGATGCCGACCAGAACATCGAACGCCCCCAGCCGCAAATCGCGCAGGATTTCAATGCGTTCGATGGTGTCGATGTCGCTGTGCATATAGCGCACCCGGATCCCCTGTTCGTGCAGGTATTCGGTCAGATCCTCGGCCATGCGTTTCGTCAGCGTCGTGACCAGCGTGCGGAAGCCGCGGGCGGCGACCTTGCGCACCTCGTCCAGCAGGTCGTCCACTTGGCAATCGACGGGGCGGATCTCGATCTGCGGATCCAGCAACCCGGTCGGCCGGATCACCTGTTCGACGAACACACCGCCGGTCTGCTCCATCTCCCAGGCCGCGGGCGTCGCCGAGACGAAGACCGTTTGCGGCCGCATCGCGTCCCATTCCTCGAATTTCAGGGGTCGGTTGTCGGTGCAGGAGGGCAGGCGGAACCCGTGCTCGGACAGCGTGACCTTGCGCCGGAAGTCGCCCCGGTACATGCCGCCGATCTGGGGCACGGTGACATGGGATTCGTCTGCGAAAACAATGGCATTGTCGGGGATGAACTCGAAGAGGGTGGGCGGCGGCTCGCCCGGCGCGCGCCCCGTCAGATAGCGCGAATAGTTCTCGATCCCGTTGCAGACGCCGGTCGCCTCGAGCATTTCCAGATCGAAGTTCGTGCGCTGCTCCAGCCGCTGCGCCTCCAGCAGCTTGCCCTCCTGCACGAACTGGTCCAGCCGCTGGCGCAACTCCTTGCGGATCGCGTGGATTGCCTGCTGCATCGTCGGCTTGGGTGTGACATAGTGGGAATTGGCATAGACCCGGATGCGGTCGAAGGTGTCGGTTTTCTGGCCCGTCAGCGGGTCGAATTCGGTAATGGCCTCAAGCTCTTCGCCGAAGAACGACATCCGCCAGGCGCGATCCTCCAGGTGCGCGGGCCACAGTTCCAGAACATCGCCCCGCACCCGGAAGCTGCCCCGCTGGAACGCCTGATCGTTGCGCCGGTATTGCTGCGCCACGAGGTCCGCGATCACCTTGCGCTGGTCATAGCTCTGGCCCACGATCAGGTCCTGGGTCATCGCGCCATAGGTCTCGACGCTGCCGATACCGTAGATGCAGGACACCGACGCCACGATGATCACGTCGTCGCGTTCCAGAAGCGCGCGAGTGGCCGAGTGGCGCATCCGGTCGATTTGTTCGTTGATCTGGGATTCCTTCTCGATATAGGTGTCCGACCGCGGCACATAGGCCTCGGGCTGGTAGTAGTCGTAGTAGCTGACGAAATACTCGACCGCGTTATCGGGGAAGAAGCCCTTGAATTCGCCGTATAATTGCGCGGCCAGCGTCTTGTTGGGCGCCAGAATGATCGCCGGGCGCTGGGTTTCCTCGATCACCTTGGCCATGGTGAAGGTCTTGCCCGTCCCGGTCGCCCCCAGCAGCACCTGGTCGCGCTCGCCGGCATTAACGCCCTCGGCCAGCGCGGCGATGGCGGTGGGCTGGTCGCCCGCAGGTTGGAACTCGGTCCGCATGACGAAGCGCCGGCCGCCCTCCAGCTTCTCGCGCGGGCGGGTCGGGGCAGGGGCGGCGTCCAGCGCGGGCGGTTCGGTCGAATAGGGCATGGTGGCGATTCCTCGGACGGCTGTCCCAGACTTGCCCTCCGGGGCGCGGCATTCAAGGGGCAGGCTTCTCGGGGCGCGGCGGGTTGTATCCTGCGGTATGCCGCCCCTTGCAGGCCCCGGCCCGAACCCCCATAACAGCCAAAACGACCCGAGGGAGGACGTCACGCCCATGCGCGCCCGCATCTACCAGCCCGCCAGGACCGCGATGCAGTCCGGCCAGGCCAAGACCCATCACTGGATTCTGGACTTCGCCCCCGCCTCCGCCCGCGAGATCGACCCGCTGATGGGCTGGACCAGTTCCGACGACACCCAGTCGCAGGTCCGGCTGACCTTCGACAGCCGCGAGGCTGCCGAGGATTATGCCCGCCGCCACGGCATCGACGCCGTGGTCATCCGGCCCAAGACGCGCAAGCCGAATATCCGGCCGATGGGCTATGCCGAGAATTTCGCGGTCGACCGCCGGGGCGCCTGGACCCACTGAACGGCTGCCGAACCGCGTTTTCCCGGGGGCGTTGCCCCGGCGGGGCCGGGATCGTCTCAGCATCAGCAGGGCGATCAGCACGCCGCGCCCGCCCGCGCCGTCGATCCGCGCCCCGGCCCAAGGCCCGACCATGGCCGAGACCACCATCGCCATGGAAACGGCGCCGAAGACCCAGACCGGCGACAGGCCAAGGCTTGCCGCCATCGGCACCGCCAGGACCGCGGGGATCGAGGTGACCTCGCCTGCCACCAGAAAGGCCATTCCGGCCCCCGGCGCCATGCCCTGCGTGATCAGCCCGCCGACCAGCGGCAGCGCGGCATAGCCGTTCAGATAGGCCGGCACACCCACCAGCGTCGCGGTGACGATGGGCATCAGCCCCTCTCCGCCCAGCGCGGCGGTCACCGTCTCGGCCGGGATCCAGGCCAGCATCAGGCTTTCCAGGATGAAGGCCAGCGTCAGCCACCTGGCCAGGAACAGGGTCGTGCTCGCCGCGGTCCGGCCGAATTTCGCGCGCCGCTCCCTTTCGGTCCAGAAGCGCCAGGCGACGGGCCTGGGGGCGCGGACCCGGGCGCCGCCGCAGCCGCCATCGCCGATGCCCTCGCGCAGCGGATCGGCAAGGGCGCCGCCGCGTGCGAGCAGATGCACGACCAGCCCGCCGAAGACGCCCAGCCCGAAGGCGGCAAGGGTCTTGGCCACCGCGAATTCCAGGCCGAGCACCCCGCCCGTCAGCACGAACATCGACGGGTCCATGATCGGCGAGGCCAGCCAGAAGGCCATCACCGCCGAGAGCGGCACGCCCATCGTCAGCAGCGCCGCGATCAGCGGGATCACCCCGCAGGAACAGAAGGGCGAGATCACCCCCGCCAGCGCGCCCAGCCCGATCATCGCCACCGGCGCGCCGGTGAAGGCCCGGGCGATCAGGTTGTCGGCCCCCGTCGCCCCCGCCCAGGCGGCAATGGCGATCGACAGGATCAGAAAGGGCGCCGTCTTCAGCAACGCATTCGCCGCGAACCCCGCGCTGGCCGCGGCCTGTGTCGGGTCGATCACGGCCAGCGTCCCGAGGATCAGCCCCGAGGCAAGCCAGACGCGCTGGGTCTGCAGGCCGCGGCGAAGGGTGACATGGGCAGGGCTTGTATCGGTCATGGTCCGGGTTCCGGGGCGGTGGATTTTTCGGGGAATGAAAGACCCGACAGGCGCATCAGGCGGCATCCTCTGCCGACGGCACCGTGACGCCGCAGCAGCATTCCGAGGTCAGGAAACCGACCAGGTCCTGCATTGCCGGGTAATTCACGCGGTTGAACACTTCGCGACCCTGCCGGTCCTGAAGCACAAGCCCCGCATTTCCCGCCCTCACCAGCAGGCGAAAGATCGACAGGCGGGCATCGTGGCCGAGGGCGGCAAGCGCGCGGGCATGGGGACTGGTTGCGGTCATTCGGAAAACATAACCGGAAAACCGGTTTGTGAGTCCTTTCCGCCGAACCCGCGCGGCGCCCAGCGGCCCCGGCAGAAAAGCCGGTGCCCCCAGCCCCCCCCCCGGTCACGGGGCGCGCCGATTCTGTCGATGACCGGGGACCGATTGCCCGCTGCCCTCGCCCGCAATGGCCCACAAGGCTGCGTCCTGTTGCAACTCACGGCGGAAAAACATTCCGTAACAAGGGGGCGGGGCCGACCTGGCCGCCTTGCGCCGACGCCCGGAAATGCGCTGTCATAAATCTGTCATTTAAATTTTACATAAGCGTCGCGCGGGGCCGATACGCAGCCGGAGCAGGTGCGAATCCGCACCCGAACCCAAGTTTCAGGAGCTAGCATGTCCCATATCAAAGTGACCGCCTCGGCGTTGGCGATCGCGGCCATCTCGGCCACCGCGGCCTCCGCGCGCGACCAGATCAGCATTGTGGGCTCGTCCACCGTGTTCCCGTACACCCAGGCCGTGGCCGAACAGTTCGCCAACGACACCGGGATGTCGTCGCCCATCGTCGAAAGCACCGGCACCGGTGGCGGTATGCAGATCTTCTGCAGCGGCATCGGCGAAGGCTTCCCCGACATCACCGGCGCCTCGCGCGCCATGAAGGCGTCGGAATGGGCCGTTTGTGTCGAGAAAGGCGTGACCGACGTGAGCGAGGCGCTGATCGGCTTCGACGGCCTGTCGATAGCCGTGTCGCGCGCCAACGACTTCGATTGGGACCTGACGCTGGGTGAAGTCTATCTCGCGCTCGGCGCCGAGGTTCCGGTGAATGGCGAATGGGTTGCGAACCCCTACAAGAAGTGGTCGGAGATCGACAGCCGCCTGCCCGACACCGACATCGTCGTTCTGGGGCCGCCCCCGACCTCGGGCACCCGTGACGCGTTCGTCGAACTGGCGATGCACGAAGGCTGCAAGCAGCTGGACTACGTCAAGGACGGCGGCTTCGACGGCAAGTGGGTCACCGAGAACTGCTCGCGCATGCGTACTGACGGCCCCTTCGTCGAGGCCGGCGAGAATGACAACCTGATCGTTCAGCGCCTTGGATCGGATCCCAACGCGCAGGGCATCTTCGGCTACTCGTTCCTCTACGAGAACCTCGACAAGCTGAAAGGCGTGAAACTGGAAGGGGTCGAACCCTCTCTCGACACCATCGCCGACGATTCCTATCCGGTGTCGCGTCCGCTGTTCTTCTACGTCAAGAACGCGCATCGCGGCGTGATCCCCGGCCTGCAGGAATTCGTCGAGGAATACATGTCCGAAGACGCGCTGGCCCCCGGCGGCTACCTGTCCGAGCGTGGCCTCGTGCCGCTGAGCGACGAGCGCCGCGCCGAGCTGCAGGAGCGCGTCATCAACGCCGTCGCGATGGAGGCCAAGGAATAATCAGGGCATCCCCCTGATCCCGACGATCGACGCCCCCGCCCGCAAAAGCGGGGGCGTCCCTCACTTGAACCGACAGGCATCCAAATGACCCTTTTCGCCTTCCTGATCCTGTTCGCTGCGGTCGTGATCGGATACATCCTCAATCTGCGTGCGGCCCGTGCGATCCGTGCAGGCGGGACAAAGCTGCATTCGCTCGACGGGTTTCACGGCGGGTTCTCGGCCCTCGTGACGCTCGTGCCCACGTTCTTCTTCATCATCCTCTGGCTGATGCTTCAGGGCACCGTGATCGAGAGCATGATCAAGGCGGGGCTGCCTGACGGCACGCTGGACGGTCTCCGCACCGGCCAGGTGCAACTCATCATGTCCGAAATCCGCTCGATCGCGGGCGGGCGCATCTTCGGCACGCCCGAGGACTGGAAGCTCGAGGCCGCCGAGCGGCTGGTGGCGCTGCGCGGCACCTCGTCGCTGCTGCTGGTGGTGCTGACGATCGCGTTGACCGCCGGTCTGATCCTGCTGACCCGCAAGACCGTGCGCCCGGAATTCCGCGCCCGGCAAGGGGTGGAACGGATCGTTCTCGGCCTGATGGTCGGATGCGCGACGGTGGCGATCTTCGTGACCATCGGCATCGTCGGCTCGCTGGTGTTCGAGACCTACCGCTTCTTCGAGATGGTCCCGTTCACCGATTTCCTGTTCGGCACGTCCTGGGAACCGCAGATCCCCCTGCGCGAGGACCAGATCGCCGCCAAGGGCGCCTTCGGCATGCTGCCGGTCTTCCTCGGCACGATGGTCATCGCGACGGTGGCGATGGTGGTCGCGGTTCCGATCGGCCTGTTCTCGGCCATCCACCTGCATGAATTCGCCTCGCCCAAGATACGGGCCGTCGTCAAGCCGGTGCTCGAGATCCTGGCCGGCGTTCCGACCGTGGTCTACGGCTTCTTCGCCATCCTCGTGATCGCCCCGGCGATCCGCTCCTTCGGAACCGAACTGGGCCTGCCGATCGCGCCCAACACGGCGCTGGCCGCGGGGCTGGTGATGGGCATCATGCTGGTGCCGTTCATCTCCTCCTTTGCCGATGACGCGCTGGCCGCGGTGCCGCGCAGCCTGCGCGACGGCTCGCTTGCGCTGGGCGCCACTCAGGCCGAGACGATTTCCAAGGTGCTGTTCCCGGCGGCCATTCCGGGCATCGTCGGCGGCATCCTTCTGGCTGTCAGCCGCGCCATCGGCGAGACGATGATCGTCGTGATGGCCGCGGGCCTGATCGCCAAGATGACGATCAACCCGCTGGACAGCGTCACCACCGTGACCGTGCAGATCGTCACGCTGCTGATCGGCGACACGGCGTTCGACAGTCCCAAGACCCTGGCCGCCTTCGCGCTGGGCATGGTGCTTTTCGTGATGACGCTGATCATCAACATCTTCGCCTTGCGCATCGTGCGCAAGTATCGCGAAATCTACGATTGAGGGCCGCGCAATGACCGACCAGACATCCTCGGGCCGTTTCGATTGGACCGCCCCCGAATTCACCGCGTGCCTGAACAAGCGCAAGCGCAGTGAGATCGCCCTCAAGCTGGCCGGTCTGACCGCGATCACCATTGCCTTCGGCATGCTGTTCCTGCTGGTGGCATCGCTGATATCGACGGGCCGTCACGCCTTTACCCAGACCTTCGTCCAGATCGAGGTGTTCCTCGATCCGGCGCATATCGACAGCAACGAACCCGCCCGCGGGAACTATCGCCAGATCCTCACCGATACGATGGTCAAGCTGTTTCCCGACATGGCCGATGACCGGGCGGAACTGCGCAGGCTGACCTCGATGCTGTCGAATGGCGCGCAGTTCAGCATCCGCGACAGCGTGGTGGCCAATCCGGCGCTGATCGGCCAGACGGTCTCGGTCAGGGTGCCGGTGTCGGATCCCTATGACCAGTTGAACAAGGGCCTGATCGACCGCGAAACGCCCGAGGCCAACCGCCGCCTGAAAGACGACGAGATCGCCAATTTCGACCTGCTGAAAGAACTTGGGATGGTGTCCAAGCCGATCAACAGGTGGCTTATCACCAACGCGGATTCACGCTTCCCGGAACTGGCGGGCCTGAAGGGGGCGATCATCGGTTCGTTCTATGCCCTGATGACCTGTTTCCTGCTGTCCTTCCCGATCGGGATCGGCGCCGCGATCTATCTCGAGGAATTCGCGCCCAGGAACAGGGTGTCGGACCTGATCGAGATCAACATCAACAACCTGGCGGCGGTGCCCTCGGTGGTGTTCGGCCTGCTGGCACTGGCGGTGTTCCTGGGCTGGTTCGGGATGCCGCGCTCCGCGCCCTTCGTGGGCGGCATGACGCTTGCCCTGATGACGCTGCCGACGATCATCATCGCGACGCGGGCCGCGCTCAAGGCGGTGCCGCCCTCGATCCGCGAGGCCGCGCTGGGCGTGGGCGCGTCCAAGCATCAGGTGGTGTTCGGCCATGTCCTGCCGCTGGCCATGCCGGGCATCCTGACCGGCACGATCATCGGGCTGGCGCAGGCGCTGGGCGAGACCGCGCCGCTCCTGCTGATCGGGATGAACGCCTTCATCACCTCGGCGCCGGCCACGCCCTTCGACAGTTCTACCGCCCTGCCCACGCAGATCTTCATCTGGGCCGACAGCCCCGAACGCGGGTTCGTCAGCCGGACCTCGGCGGCGATCCTGGTGCTGCTGACCTTCCTGATCTTCATGAACGCCATCGCCATTTTCCTGCGCAACAAGTTCGAGCGGAAATGGTAGCGCCGCGAAAGGACCACCCTCATGTATGATACGCCAGCTTCGGGAAAGACAGCCGTGACCCACGAGGTGAAGATCGCCGCCCGCAAAGTGAACGTCTTCTATGGCGACACCCATGCCATCAAGGATGTGGATGTCGAGATCGAGGACAAGACGGTCACCGCCTTCATCGGGCCGTCGGGCTGCGGCAAGTCGACCTTCCTGCGCTGCCTGAACCGGATGAACGACACCATCGACACCTGCCGGGTCGAGGGCCTGATCACGCTGGACGGCGAGGACATCTATGCGCCCTCGATCGACCCGGTGCAGTTGCGCGCCAAGGTGGGCATGGTGTTCCAGAAGCCGAACCCGTTCCCCAAGTCGATCTACGAGAACGTGGCCTATGGCCCCAAGATCCACGGCATGGCCCGCACCCGCGCCGAACTGGACGAGATCGTGGAACGCGCCCTGCGCCGCGGCGCGATCTGGGACGAGGTCAAGGACCGGCTTCAGGAACCCGGCACGGGCCTTTCGGGCGGCCAGCAGCAGCGTCTGTGCATCGCCCGCGCGGTCGCCACCGAACCCGAGGTGCTGCTGATGGACGAGCCCTGTTCCGCGCTCGACCCGATTGCGACCGCCCAGGTCGAGGAGCTGATCGACGAGCTGCGCGGGCAGTATTCGGTGGTGATCGTCACCCACTCGATGCAGCAGGCCGCGCGCGTCAGCCAGAAGACCGCGTTCTTCCACCTCGGCAACCTCGTGGAATTCGGCGAGACCGGCCAGATCTTCACCAACCCGCATGACCCGCGCACCGAAAGCTACATCACCGGCCGGATCGGCTGAGAAGGGATGCAGATGAACGACCGCCATATCGTCAAATCCTACGACCGCGACTTGGAGGCGATCCAGGCCCTCATCATGAAGATGGGCGGGCTGGTCGAAGCCGCGATCCTCGAGGCCGCGCAATCGCTTGAGAACCGCGACGAGGAACTCGCCGAACGCGTCCGCGCGAATGACCGCGCCGTGGACGACCTTGAACTGCGCGTCAACGAAGAGGCCGCGCGGCTCCTGGCGCTGCGCCAGCCCTCGGCGGGCGATCTGCGCACCGTGCTGAGCGTGATGAAGATCGGCGCCAATCTCGAACGGATCGGCGACTACGCCAAGAACATGGCCAAGCGCACCGGGGTTCTGGTGCAGATGTCGCCGATCGAAGGCTCGGCGGGTGCGATCCGGCGCATGGCGATGGCGGTTCAGGGGATGCTCAAGGACGCCCTTGACGCCTATATCCAGCGCGACGGCGAACTGGCTCAGGACGTGCGCCTGCGCGACATGGAAGTCGACCAGATGTACAACGCGCTGTTCCGCGAGTTCCTGACCTTCATGATGGAGGATCCGCGCAACATCACCGCCTGCATGCACCTGCATTTCATCGCCAAGAACATCGAGCGGATGGGCGATCACGTCACCTCGATCGCCGAACAGGTGATCTATCTGGTGACCGGCGAACTGCCCGAGGACGAGCGGCCCAAGGCCGACCGTACCGCCATCGACGCACCGAAGGTCTAGGCGATGTCACCTGCTGAACGGCCCACGGTGCTGATCGTCGAGGACGAGCCCGCCCAGCGCGAGGTCCTGGCCTACAACCTGGAGGCCGAGGGCTTTCGCGTGGCCCGTGCCGCGACCGGGGACGAGGCGCTGATCCTCGTGGACGAGATCGCGCCCGATCTGGTGGTGCTGGACTGGATGCTGCCCTCGGTTTCGGGGATCGAGATCTGCCGCCAGCTCAAGACCCGCAACGACACCAGGACGCTTCCGATCATCATGCTTTCGGCCCGCGCCGAAGAGGTGGACAGGGTGCGCGGGCTGGAAACCGGCGCCGATGACTATGTCGTGAAACCCTATTCGGTGGTCGAGCTGATGGCGCGGGTGCGCGCGCTCTTGCGCCGCACGCGGCCCGCCGCGGTCGGCCAGCGGCTGGAATTCGAGGACATCGTGCTCGACCCCGAGACGCACAAGGTGTTCCGCGACGGCCAGATGCTGAAGCTTGGACCGACCGAGTTCCGCCTGCTGTCGACCTTCATGGAAAAGCCCGGCCGGGTCTGGAGCCGCGAGCAATTGCTCGACCGGGTCTGGGGGCGCGACATCTATGTCGATACCCGGACGGTCGATGTGCATATCGGCCGCCTGCGCAAGGCGCTGTGCCAGAATGGCGGCGACGACCCCGTGCGCACCGTGCGCGGCGCGGGTTACGCGCTGGGGTAGGGTCCCCTGCGTCTTGCAGGGACCGGGAGCTGCCCCGTTTACCCGGCACTCCCTCGGGACCCAGGGTTGCGACAACGGGCCGGCCTTCGCCTTGCCTTGCCGTGACGCCGGGTGGAAATGACGGCCCGCCCGCAACGGCGCCGTCATGTTCTGCACGCGGCCGCGCCAGGAATGCGGCTGGACGCATGGGCGCAGGAGTCGCCGCCATGCCCCTTGCCGTCCTGTCCGCCCTTGCCAAACCGACCCGCCTTGGGGCGATGGCGATCCTGGCGGATGGCGGCGAGCATTGCGTCTGCGAATTGATGGCCCGGCTGGAGGCCACGCAAAGCAGGATGTCGCGCCACATGAAGGTGCTGAAACTGGCGGGCCTCGTGGTGGACCGGCGCGATGCGCAATGGGTGCGCTATCGGCTGAACCCCGATCTTGCGCCCGGGCTTGGCGCCATCGTCACCGCCGCACCGGCCGCGGCCGCGCAGGACAGTCCCGAAAGGAAGGTCGCATGGGTGCCGAAACCCAAGCCCCCGACCGCCGCGCCGGAGGGCGATCTGCCGCAAGAGCGGCTGGGCATGGTCGACCGGCTGAAGATCGGGCTGGACCAGGTGCGCGAGATCGTCGGCCGGGTCTGG
>NZ_DSDD01000370.1:0-19370 GCF_011048875.1 Rhodovulum sp. | reverse complement strand
GATGGAGTTCCGCACGCTGACCCGGCGCATCGCCGACGCGCTGGGGATGGAACCGCCCGCCGCCGCCGAACCCGCCCCGGCCGCGGATGCCGCGGCCCCCGCGCGGCTGCCCTTCACGCCCGAAACCTATGACTGCGTGCGCGACGCCGCGGCGCTGCGGGGCTGGATCGAGGCCGCGAATGCGCGGGGCTGGGTGGCCGTCGATACCGAGACCACCGGCCTGGACGAGATGCGCTGCGATCTGGTCGGCATCTCGCTGGCGGTCGAACCGGGGCGGGCCTGTTACATCCCGCTGGGGCACAAGACCGGCGGGGGCGACCTGTTCGGCGCGGATGCGCTGGCCGAGGGGCAGATGCCCCTTTCCGACGCGCTGGCGCTGCTCAAGCCGCTGCTCGAAGACCCGGCCGTGATGAAGATCGGCCAGAACATGAAATACGACGCCAAGGTGCTGGCCCGCCATGGCATCGCGGTCGCACCCATCGACGACACGATGCTGATGTCCTACGCGATGAATGCCGGGCTGCACGGTCACGGGATGGACGCACTGTCCGAACGCTATCTCGACCACAGCCCGATCCCGATCAAGTCGCTCCTGGGCACGGGAAAATCCCAGATCACCTTCGACCGGGTGCCGATCGACGAGGCGGTGAAATACGCTGCCGAGGATGCCGACATCACCCTGCGGCTCGCGCAACTCTTCAAGCCGCAGCTGCACCGGGCAAAGGTGACGACCGTCTACGAGACGCTGGAACGCCCGCTGGTCCCCGTGCTGGCCGCGATGGAGATGACCGGCATCAAGGTTGACCGCGACACCCTCAGCCGCATGTCCAACGCCTTCGCCCGGAAGATGGCGGGGCTGGAGGCCGAGATCCATGACCTGGCTGGCGAGAAATTCAATGTCGGCTCGCCCAAGCAGCTGGGCGAGATCCTGTTCGACAGGATGAGCCTTGCGGGCGGCAAGAAGGGCAAGACCGGCGCCTATGCCACCGGCGCCGACGTGCTGGAGGACCTGGCCGCCGAAGGCCACGACCTGCCCGCCCGCGTGCTGGACTGGCGCCAGATCGCCAAGCTGAAATCGACCTATACCGATGCGCTTCAGGACCATATCCACCCCGAAACGGGCCGCGTGCATACCTCCTACGTCATCACCGGCGCGGTGACGGGGCGGCTGGCCTCGACCGACCCGAACCTGCAGAACATCCCCGTCCGCTCCGAAGACGGCCGCCGCATCCGCGAGGCATTCGTCGCCGATACGGGCAAGGTTCTGGTCAGCCTCGATTACAGCCAGATCGAGCTGCGCATCCTCGCTCATGTCGCCGGCATCGACGCGCTGAAACAGGCGTTCCGCGAGGGCCAGGATATCCACGCCATGACCGCCTCCGAAATGTTCGACGTGCCGATGGACCGGATGACGCCCGAGATCCGGCGCCGCGCCAAGGCGATCAATTTCGGGGTGATCTACGGCATCTCGGGCTTCGGCCTTGCCCGCCAGTTGCGCATCCCGCGCAGCGAGGCGCAGGGCTTCATCGACCGCTATTTCGAGCGTTTCCCGGGTATCAAGGACTACATGAGCGAAACCGTCGCCTTCGCCAGGGCCAGGGGCCATGTCCAGACCCTGTTCGGGCGCAGGATCCACACCCCCGAAATCGGCGCCAGGGGGCCGCAGGCGGGCTTTGCGCAGCGCGCCGCGATCAACGCACCGATCCAGGGCACGGCGGCCGACATCATCCGTCGCGCCATGATCCGGATGCCCGCCGCACTCGACGGTCTGCCCGCGCGGATGCTGTTACAGGTCCATGACGAGCTTGTGTTCGAGGTGGACGAGAACGCCGCCGAAGACGTGATCGCCCGCGTGCGCGCGGTGATGGAGGGGGCGGCGATGCCCGCGGTCAAGCTGGATGTGCCGCTGGTGGTCGATGCCGGGCAGGGGGCGAACTGGGCCGCGGCGCATTGACGGCGGGCGGGGCGCCGCGCAAGCCCCGGCGTATCGCTCAGGGCAGTTCGGCCGCAGGGATCACGGGGAAGAACGCCCCGCCCGAGCGCAGCCCGAACCAGTCCGCGCCCTCATGCGCTTCGGTCGTGCCGATCTCGACCAGCCGGTAAAAGCTCTTGCGGTCGATCCGCGCCTCCAGCCCGCTGCGGACATGAACATAGGGCGCGGGCTCGCCGGTTACGGCATCGCGGGTGACGCGGATCGGATGATCCGGCCCGGCCGCAACCCGGTCGCCGACATTGGTGACAAAGGTCAGGACCTGCCCCGCCCCTTCGCCCGTCCGCTCGAAATCCACGGCGACAAAGGGCACATCCTCGACCGTGATCCCGACCTTCTCGACCGGCGTGACCAGGAAATACCGCGCGCCCTCGCGCTTGAGGATGGTCGAGAACAGCCGCACCAGCGGCGCCCGGCCGATGGGCGTGCCCAGGTAGAACCACGTCCCGTCCCGCGCGATCCGCATGTCGATATCGCCGCAGAAGGGCGGGTTCCACTTTTCGACCGGCGGCAGCTTCCCCTCGCGCGCCGCCGCGCTGGCCGTGGCGGCCAGCCTGTCGGGATCGAGTTTCACGATCATTTGTGGCGCTTCGGTTTTTGCCATTTGTGACGCCAGCGATATGTGACGATACTGGCCCATATAGCATCGCAGGGAGAGATGTCATGTCCGACGAGACCCAACTGGTGGCCGAGATCGAGACGCTGGGCGTGCGGCTGGCCGAGGCGAAGGACAGCATCACCAAGCGGTTCATCGGCCAGGAACGGGTCGTGGACCTGACGCTTTCGGCGCTTCTGTGCGGCGGCCATGGCCTGCTGATCGGTCTGCCGGGTCTGGGCAAGACGCGGCTGGTGGACACGCTGTCCACGGTCATGGGGCTTCATGGCGCGCGCATCCAGTTCACCCCCGACCTGATGCCCGCAGACATCCTCGGCTCGGAGGTGCTGGAAACCGGCGAGGACGGCTCTCGCGCGTTCCGCTTCATCGAGGGGCCGATCTTCTGCCAGCTCTTGATGGCCGACGAGATCAACCGCGCCAGCCCCCGCACGCAATCGGCGCTGTTGCAGGCGATGCAGGAGAAATCGGTCACCATCGCGGGCGCGGCGCACCCCTTGAAACCGCCGTTCCATGTTCTGGCCACCCAGAACCCGATCGAGCAGGAGGGCACCTATCCGCTGCCCG
The DNA here is from genome assembly GCF_011048875.1 of Rhodovulum sp. NCBI lineage: Bacteria > Pseudomonadati > Pseudomonadota > Alphaproteobacteria > Rhodobacterales > Paracoccaceae > Rhodovulum > Rhodovulum sp. The sequence continues at coordinate 16,200 of NZ_DSDD01000370.1, read as the reverse complement.
AGGCGCAGCTTGACCGCTTCCTTGTCCAGATCGACGTGCCCTATCCCGACCGCAGGACCGAGCATGACATCCTGATCGCCACCACCGGCGTCGAGGAGGAAGCCGCGCATGAGGTTTTCAGCGCCGACCACCTGATCGCCGCGCAGAAGGTCGTCCGCCGGATGCCGGTGGGCGAAACGGTGGTCGAACTGATCCTCGATCTGGTGCGCGCCTGCCGTCCGGGCGAACCCGAGGCGCCGCAGATCGTGCGCGATGCCGTCGCCTGGGGACCGGGGCCGCGGGCGGCGCAGGCGCTGATGCTGACGGTGCGCGCGCAGGCCCTGCTTGAGGGGCGGCTGGTGCCCTCTGCCGATGACGTGCTCAAGATGGCCGCTCCCGTGCTGACCCATCGCATGGCGCTGAGCTTTGCGGCGCGGGCGCGCGGCGAAAGCCTGCCCGATGTGATCGAGACCGTCGCGCGCCAGACCTTGCGGGTCGAGGCCGCGGCGTGAGCGATCCCGCCGCCCTTCGCGCCCGGGCCGAGGGGCTGGCGGCCGCGCTGCCGCCGCTTCTGGCCGATGCCGAGCATCTGGCGCAGGCGGTGCTGCTGGGCGAGCACGGGCGCAGGCGGGCGGGCACGGGCGACGAGTTCTGGCAATACCGACCGGCCCATGCGGGCGACGAGGCGCGGATGATCGACTGGCGCCGCTCGGGCCGGTCGGACGCCCATTTCGTGCGCGAACGCGAATGGCAGGCGGCGCAAAGCGTCCTGCTCTGGGTGGACGGCTCCGCTTCCATGGGGTTTTCCGGGGCAAAAACCCGCCCCGCCAAGGCCGAGCGCGCCCGCGTCCTTGCGCTGGCCATTTCGGTCCTGCTGAACCGGGGCGGCGAGCGGGTGGGGCTTTCGGGCACCGGCCTGCCCGCGCGGCGCGGTCCGTTGCAACTCCTGCGCATCGCCGAGGCACTCAGCGGCGATCCCGCCGCCGAGGACTACGGCGCCCCCGACGCGCGCGACATGCCGCCTCATTCCCGCGCCGTGTTCCTGTCGGATTTCCTCGGCGACCCTGCCCCGGTCGAACGCGCCCTGACCGAGGCCGCCGACAAGGGCGTGAAGGGCGCGATGTTGCAGATCCTCGACCCCGTGGAAGAGGCGTTCCCCTTCGACGGTCGCACGATCTTCGAAAGCATGGGCGGCAGCCTGCGCCATGAAACGCTCAAGGCGGGCGATCTGCGCGGCCGCTACCTGGACCGGCTGGCGATGCGCAAGGCGCGGCTGGCCGATCTGGCCCGCGCGACGGGCTGGCATTTCTCGACCCATCACACCGGCGAGTCGGCGCAGGGCTCGATGCTCTGGCTCTTTCGCGCGCTGGAACGGGTGCGCTGATGTGGACGCTGGGCGGCATCGGCTTCACCGCGCCCGCGCTCCTGTGGGCGCTGGTCGCACTGCCGGCGCTGTGGCTGATCCTGCGCGCCGTGCCGCCCGCGCCGATCCGGCGGCGGTTCCCGGGCGTCGCGCTGCTGCTGGGGCTGAGCGATGACGAGACCCAGACCGACAAGACGCCCTGGTGGCTTTTGCTGCTGCGCATGCTGGCAGTGGCAGCGCTGATCCTGGGCTTTGCGGGCCCCGTCCTGAACCCGCAGGAGCGTCAGCCGGGACAAGGGCCGCTTCTGGTCTTCATCGACGGCAGCTGGGCCGATGCCCGCGACTGGCCGCGCCGGATCGACCGGGTCGCTGCGCTTCTGGACGAAGCGGGCCGCGACGGGCGGCCCGTGGCGGTGGTGCAGGCGACGGCCCTGCCCGAGGCGGGACTGCCCCTGCAGTCGGCCGAGGCCTGGGCCAGCCGTCTGGCCGGGCTGAAACCCGCGGCCTGGCTGCCCGATCCGGCGGCGCTGTCGGACTGGGCCGGGGCGCTGGAGGGCGGGTTCGATACGTTCTGGATGTCGGGCGGGCTGGATTACGCGGGGCGGCGCGACCTGATCGCGCGGTTCGAGGCGGCGGGAACCCTGCGCGTCTTCGAAAGCCCGCGCCCGGTGCTGGCGCTGCGCCCCGCGATCTTCGAGGATGGCGCGATCAGGCTGACCGCGCTGCGCGCCGGGCCGGGAGAGACCTCCGAGATCACGCTGACCGCCACGGGGCGCGATCCGGCGGGGGTGGAACGGGTGCTGGCGCGGGTGCCTGCCGGGTTCGACCCGGGCGCCGCCGAGGTGACGGCCGACCTCGTCCTGCCGCCCGAATTGCGCAACCGGATCAGCCGCTTCGCCATCGAAGGCGTGCGCTCCGCCGGGGCGGTCAGCCTGACCGATGACAGCCTGAAACGGCGGCGCGTGGCGCTGATCGCCGGGCGCGATGACCGCGAGGGGCTGCAACTCCTCTCGCCGCTGTTCTACCTGCAAAAGGCGCTGGACCCGACCGCCGACCTGATCGACGGCGCGCTGACCGACATCATCCTGGCCAGCCCCGACGTGATCGTGCTGGCCGATGTCGCGACGTTGTCGGCATCCGAGACCGAGGCGTTGCAGGACTGGGTCGAGCGCGGCGGGCTTCTGGTGCGCTTTGCCGGGCCGCGGCTGGCCGCCTCGGATATCAGCCGCGATGCCGAGGATCCGCTGATGCCGGTGCGGCTGCGCGCAGGCGGGCGGACCGTGGGCGGCGCGATGAGCTGGGGCGAGCCCAAGGCGCTGCGCCCCTTCGCCGAGACCTCGCCCTTCTTCGGGCTGACGATCCCCGGTGACGTGCAGGTGAATGCCCAGGTCATGGCCCAGCCCGACCCGCAGCTTGCCCAACGCGCCATCGCGGCGCTGACCGACGGCACACCGCTGGTCACGCGCAAGAAGCTGGGCGGGGGGCAGGTGGTGCTGTTCCACGTCACCGCCAATGCCGAATGGTCCACGCTGCCGCTGTCGGGGCTCTTCGTGCAGATGCTGGAGCGGCTCGCCGTTTCCACCCGGCCCGCGCGACCCGAGGCGGACGAGCTGCGCGGCACGACCTGGGTCGCCGAGTCCGTTCTGGATGCCTTCGGCGAGGCGGGTGATGCCGGGGCCCTGTCGGGCATCCCCGGCGAACGCCTGGCCGAGGCACGCCCCGGCCCCGGCCTGCCGCCCGGGCTGTATGCCGGCGAGGACCGGCGGCTTGCGCTGAACGTGATCGGCCCCGAAACGGCGCTGCCCCCCACGACATGGCCCGCCCGCATCCCGGTCGAGGGGCTGGCCGTGGCGCGCGAGACGCTGCTCAAGGGCTGGCTGCTGACCGCGGCGCTGGCGCTCCTGGCGGCCGATATCATCGCCTCGCTTCGGCTTTCGGGCCGGCTGCGCGGGCAACGCTCGGGCGTGGCCGGTGTGTTGGTGCTGGCGCTGATGCTGCCGCGCGAGGGTCACGCCCAGGCGGCGCCCGACGACACGCTGGCGTTGAGGGCCACGTCCGGGGTGGTGCTGGCCCATGTCATCACCGGCGATGCCCGGGTAGACGAGGTGGCGCGCGCCGGGCTCTGGGGGCTGTCGCAGAAGCTGATCCAGCGCACCTCGATCGAACCGGCGGACCCGATCGCGGTGAACCTCGAAACCGACGAGCTGTCGTTCTTTCCCTTCCTCTACTGGCCGGTGACGGCGAACCAGCCGATCCCCTCGCCCGAGGCCTATGCCCGGCTGAACCGCTACCTGCGCACCGGCGGGATGATCCTGTTCGACACGCGCGACGCCGATGTGGCCCGCTTCGGCGGCGCCTCGCCCGAAGGGCGGCGGCTCCAGCAACTGGCGCGGCCGCTGGACGTGCCGCCGCTGGAACCCCTGCCCGCCGATCATGTGCTGACGCGCACCTTCTACCTGTTGCAGGATTTCCCCGGCCGCCACACCAGCCGCGATGTCTGGGTCGAGGCCGCCCCCGCGGATGCCGAACAGGCCGAGGGGATGCCGTTCCGCGATCTGAATGACGGGGTGACGCCGGTGGTGATCGGCGGCAATGACTGGGCGGCGGCCTGGGCGGTGGATGCGCAGGGCGGCGCGATGTTCCCGGTGGGCCGCGGCTATGCGGGCGAACGGCAACGGGAAATCGCCTATCGCTTCGGCATCAACCTGATCATGCATGTGCTGACCGGCAACTACAAATCCGACCAGGTCCATGTGCCCGCACTTCTGGACAGGCTGGGCCAATGACGGGCAACGTGATCCTCGATCCGCTGATCCCCTGGCCGCTGGTCTGGGTGCTGACGGCCCTGGCCGTCGCGATCACCGGCCTTGCCCTGTGGCGCGGGCTCGCGGGCTGGTGGCTGCGGGGGCTGGCGGCAGTGGCGATCCTGGCGGCGCTGATCAATCCCGCGCTCCAGACCGAGGAACGCAACCCGCTGTCGGACATCGTGGTTCTGGTGGTCGATGACAGCGCCAGCCAGCGCCTTGCCGACCGCCCCGAACAGACCGCCGCCGCCATCGCCCGGATCGAGGCCGAGATCGCGGCGCTGGAGAATACCGAGCTGCGCATCCTCCGCATCGGCGATGGCGAGGGCAACGAGGGCACGCTTCTGATGACCGCGCTGGCCGCCGCGCTGGCCGAGGTGCCGCGCGCCCGGCTGGCGGGCGCGATCCTGCTGACCGACGGGCAGGTGCACGATCTGGACCGCGCGCCGCCCATGGCCGCGCCGCTGCACACGCTGCTGACCGGCCAGCGCGACGACTGGGACCGGCGGCTGGTGGTGCGCAACGCCCCCGCCTTCGCGATCCTCGGCGAAGAGGTGACGCTGACGCTGCGGATCGAGGATCAGGGCGCGGTGCCCGCCACGATCGGCCCGACGACACAGGTCCGGGTGGCCATCGACGACGGCCCCGCGCAAAGCTACACGGTGCCGCTGAACCAGGATATCGCGGTGCCGCTGGTGCTGGACCATGCCGGGCGCAACGTGATCCAGTTCTCGGTGGCGCTCGAAGAGGGCGAACTGACCGACCGCAACAATGCCGCCGTGGTCCAGATCAACGGCGTGCGCGACCGGCTGCGCGTCCTGCTCGTCTCGGGCGAGCCGCATGCGGGCGAACGGACCTGGCGCAACCTGCTGAAATCGGACAGTTCCGTGGACCTCGTCCATTTCACGATCCTGCGCCCGCCCGACAAGCATGACGGCGTGCCGGTGTCGGAACTGTCGCTGATCGCCTTTCCCACGCGCGAACTGTTCCTCGACAAGATCGACGAGTTCGACCTGATCGTCTTCGACCGCTACCGGCGGCGCGGCATCCTGCCCGGGCTCTATCTCGAGAATGTGCGCGACTATGTCGAAAAGGGCGGCGCGGTGCTGATCGCGGCCGGCCCCGAATTCGCCAGCGCGGATTCGCTCTACCGCTCGCCCCTGGCCCAGATCCTGCCCGCCGCGCCCACGGCGCGGGTCCTCGAAGAGGGCTTCCGTCCCGAGATCACCGAACTGGGCCAGCGCCACCCCGTGACCGAGGGGCTGGAGGCCGAGGCCGACGGCCCCTGGGGCCGCTGGTTCCGCCTGATCGAACTGAAGGCCGGAGGCGGCCAGGCGGTGATGTCCGGCCCCGGCGCGCGGCCGCTTCTGCTGCTTGACCGGGTGGGCGAGGGACGCGTGGCGCTGATGGCCTCGGATCACGCCTGGCTGTGGAGTCGCGGCTTCGAGGGCGGCGGGCCGCAGATGGAACTGCTGCGCCGGCTCGCGCACTGGATGATGAAGGAACCCGACCTCGAAGAGGAATCGCTGGGCGCCGCCGCCGAGGGCCAGACCATGACGATCACCCGCCGCTCGCTGTCCGAAGGCGCGCGCGGCGTCGAGATCACCCGCCCCGATGGCGAGACCGAGACGCTGGATCTGCAGGAAACCGCGCCGGGCCGGTTCCAGGCAACCTATCAGGGGCCCGAGACCGGGCTTTACCGGCTGGCCGATGATGACCTGGAAACGGTGATCGCGCTGGGCCCGGCGGCGCCGCGCGAATTCGAGCAGACCATCGCCACCGGCACGCTGCTGGCCCCGGTGGTCGAGCCAACGCGGGGCGGCATCGTGGAGATGCAGGCCGGGCTGCCCGACATCCGCACCGTGCGCGAGGGGCGGCTGGCGGCGGGCCGGGGCTGGATCGGGATCACCCCGCGCGGGGCCTACCTGACCGCCGATCTGCGCATCACGCCGCTGGCCCCGGCCTGGGCGATGCTGCTGCTCGCCGCCGCTCTCAGCCTCGGCGCCTGGCTGCGCGAGGGGCGGCGCTGAGGGATCGGATCCGGCCGGGACGGGGCAGAAGGCAGGCTGCCGGTCCCGGCGCGCCGGGGCGGACACCGCGCCGGGAAGGGGGGCGCTGCCCCCCGTCCTTGCGGACTCCCCCCGGGATATTTCCGGCCAGAAGAAGGGCAGGGCGGGGTTTTCAGGCGAACAGCACCAGCGAGCGCGCATCCCAGGCAACCCGGGCCTCGGTGCCGCGTTCCAGAACGGGGCGGCCGACGAGGTTCTTCATCGAGATGGTCATCGGCCGCTCGACCCCTTCAAGGCGGACCTCGTAATAGGTCATGTCACCGTAATAGGCGAGATCCTCGACCACGCCGGTCGCCACGCGCCGGTCGGTGGTTTCCCCGGGGAACAGGATCGACATGGTCTCGGGGCGGATGCCCACGCTCTGGGTCTGGCCGGGATGCCAGCCTCCGGGCAACTGGTCGGGGCCGATCACCGCGCGTCCCAGCCCCGCGACATCGACCTCGATATGGGTCTCGTCGGTGACGGTGGCGCGGGCGGGCAGGAAGTTCATCACGCCGATGAACTCGCCCACCTGCCGCGTGACCGGGCGGCGATAGAGCATCTGGGGCGTGTCGAGCTGCGCGATCCGGCCCTCGAACATCACCGCGATGCGATCGGACATGATCAGCGCCTCTTCCTGGTCATGGGTGACGAGGATGAAGGTGATGCCGACCTGGCGTTGCAGCCGGCGCAGTTCGACCTGCATCTGGTCGCGCATCTTCTTGTCGAGTGCCGAAAGCGGCTCGTCGAGCAGCAGAACCTTGGGTTCCAGGATCAGCGCGCGCGCCAGCGCCACCCGCTGGCGTTGCCCGCCCGAAAGCGCATGCGCCGCCCGTCCGCCAAAGCCCGCAAGCCCCACCATCGCCAGCGCGACCTCGACCTTGGCGGCCTTGTCCGCGCGCGAAAGCCCAGAGCGGCGCAGCCCGAAGCCCACATTCTCGGCCACGCTGAGATGGGGAAAGATCGCGTAGGACTGGAACACCATGTTGGTGGGCCGCCTGTTGGCGGGAACCCCCGCCATGTCCTGCCCGTCGATGAACAGCCGCCCGGCGGACAGGTCCTCGAACCCCGCGATGGTGCGCAGCAGCGTGGTCTTGCCGCAGCCCGAGGGGCCGAGCAGCGAGAAGAACTCGCCCTGCCGGATCCCGGCGCTGATGCCGCGCAGCGCGTGGTAGTCGCCGTAATACTTCTCGACCCCTTCGAGGCTGATGATCGGCCGGGCCTCGGTGCGCGTGTCTTTCACAGGAAACCTCCGGCTTCTTTCTGCCCGGTGCGCGCGGCGCCCCGACGGCGGGCATATTCGGCAATCGCCAGCAACAGGACCGAGGCCAGCACGAGGATCGTGCCCAGCGCCATGATCACCGGCAGCCGCTGCGGAAAGCGCATCTGGCCCCAGAGATAGACGGGCAGCGTCGGTTCGGTCCCGGTCAGGAAGAAGGCGATGATGAACTCGTCCAGCGAGATGGTGAAGGCGATCAGCAGCGACGAGATGATCCCGGGCATCACCAGTGGCAGCGTGACAAGGCGAAAGCTGGACCATTTCGTCTCGCCCAGATCCACCGCCACCTCCTCGAGCGAGCGGTCGAGCCCCTGGAAGGCCGAGTTCAGGATCGCGATGGCAAAGGGCGTCGCGATCAGCACATGGCCCAGGATCACCGTCCAGGCCCCGAGGCTCAGCCCCAGTTGCAGCAGCACCACCAGCAGCGAGACCGCCACGATGATCTCGGGCAGCACCAGCGGCAGCATGATCAGCCCCATGACCCCCTTCTTGCCGGGAAAGGCGAAGCGCGTCGCGGCCCGCGCCGCCAGCACGCCCAGGCAGGTGGCCAGGATCGCCGAGATCACCGCGATCTTCAGGCTGTTCAGCACCGCCGCATGCAGCGCCGGGATCCCGGCAAGCTGGCGGAACCAGTCCCAGGTAAAGCCCTTCAGCGGAAAGGCGATCACCGTGCCGTCATTGAAGGCGAAGACCGGCAGCAGCGCGATCGGCGCATAGAGGAAGCACAGGTAAAGGATCGCGTAGACGCGCAGCGGCCGTTTCATTCCCGGCCTCGCAGGTAACGGCGATTGAGGAACACGAAGACCAGCGCCACGACCGTCACCATCGCCATGGTCAGCACCGCCAGCGCAGCCCCCATCGGCGCATTGTTCAGCCGCAGGAACTGGGTCTGGATCATGTTGGCGATCATCCGCCCGTCCGGTCCGCCCACCAGCACCGGCGTGACGTAATCCCCGATCGTCGGGATGAACACGATCAGCACCGCCGCCACCACGCCGGGCATCGCCAGGGGCAGCGTCACCCGCCAGAAGGTCGAAAGATAGCCCTCGCCCAGATCCTGGCTGGCCTCGTGCAGGCTTCGGTCGATCTTTTCCAGCGCCACGAAGATCGGCAGGATCGCGAAGGGCGCATAGGCATGGGCCAGCGTGATGACCACCGCATTCGCGTTGTAGAGGATGAAGGTCAGCGGCTCGTCGATGATGCCGAGACCCAGCAGCGTGGTGTTGAACACCCCGTTATAGCCCAGGATCACCTTCCACAGGAACACGCGGATCAGGTAGGAGGTCCAGAACGGGATGGTGATCAGGAAGATCCACATCGCCTTGCGCGACGGCGCGACATGGAACGAGACGTAATAGGCAATCGGAAAGGCCGCCAGCACCGTCGCCGCCGTCACCGCCGCCGAGATCAACAGCGAGCGCAGCAGCAACTGGCGATAGAGCGGATCGGACAGCGCCTCGCGATAGTTCTTCAGCGTCAGCGTGGTGTCGATGGTCAGGTAGTCCTGCGACCAGAAGCTGAACAGAAGGATCGCCCCCAGCGGCGCGGCCAGCAGCAGCAGCGCATAGGCCAACGGCGTCGCCACCAGCAGGTAGCCCTGTGCCGCCTCGCTCCGGCCGAAGCCCGGCCCCCTGTTCCCGTCGCTCATTCCGTTGCGCGCGCCTCCGGGTTCGCGGCGATCATGGGAACGGACGCGCCGCATTGCAAGCCCCGCGCAGGAGTCGGCGGGCGAAAAACCGGGCGCCCGCCCGAAAATACGGCAGGCGCCTTGCGCCTCAGGCCGGGGCCAGCATCCGGCCCAGATCGCGCCCGCCCAGGATATGCACATGCATGTGCGGCACCTCCTGGATCGCGTCGCGGCCGGAATTGGCGACCAGCCGGTAGCCCGCGCCGCCCTCGCCCGGCTGCAGGCCCTTCTGGCGGCAGATCTCGCCGACGACACGGGTGAAATCGGCGATTTCGGCTGCCGAGGCGTCCTGTGCGAAATGATCGTAGCACACATAGGGCCCCTTGGGGATCACCAGCACATGCACCGGCGCCTGCGGCGCGATATCGTTGAAAGCCAGCGTGTAGGTGGTTTCCATCACCGTGTCGTTCGGGATCTCGCCGCGCAGGATCTTCGCGAACACGTTCTGGTCGTCATAGACATAGGGCATGGGGCCTCCTCAATCGGCGAAAAGCTGGTCGGTCATGGCGATCTTGCCTGCCGTTTCGTAGGGGATCGAGAGGAACTGCGCCAGTGCGGCCGTGTTTTCGACCGGCCCGCGGCGCTGGTCGATGCGCCGAAAGCCTGCGAACCCCGCCTCGTCCAGCCGGTCGCTTTCGAAACCGATGTGGCGCCGGAGCATCGGCAACAGCCGCGCCAGCGCCTCGGCCGGGGTGCGCTCGCCTGCCAGCCCGATGCGCCGCGCATGCCCGGCCAGATCGGCATCGCTGAAATCGCAGCGGATCTCCAGCACGCCCACGCGGGCGCGGTCGGCATCGAAATCGCGCATCGCCTCTATGCCCGCGGGATCGAGGCAGATCGCCAGCCGGTCGGTCCCGAAATGGTCGAACAGCATCCGCACCAGCGCCCGGCGGTGGCGGTTGCGCTTTTCAAGACTCGTGCCCAGCCCGCCCAGATCGGGCAGGCCCGCCGCCTCTTCGTCGAACAGGTAGCCGACGCCCGGCACCCCCGCCTCGTCGCGCATCCGCGCGACCAGCCGCCGGGCAACATGCCATTTCTTGCAGGTCACGATCAGCAATTCGCGCCCCGGTCCCAGGCTTGCCTCGGTCTCCCAGATGCGGGGCGCGAACCGCCGCCCGACCCGCCCCTGTCCGGTCAGGAAAGCATGCAGCCGCCGCCCCTCGTCCGAGATCGGGAAATCCACGCCCCGCGCGGCATAAAGCTTTCCCAGCCGCGCCTTGAGGTCCCGCGCCTCGGGCGAGATCTTGCGCGCGAACAGGAAATCCTGCGCCAGCAGCAGGTCGTAGTGATCGTTGTAGAAGGTCACCGGCATCCCGTAATCGGTGAACATCAGGAAGGTGGGCGCGCGCGCGCTGATCTCGGCCGCGGGCACCAGATGGCGCACCAGCGTCTGGAAAAAGCTCTCGTCGGGGATCCATGTGCCGCGAAAGAACCGCACCACGTCGGGCCGGACGCGGATGAAATCCAGCACCGCCTCGACCGTGCGGCGGCGCAGGCACCACCACTGGCTGCCGATCATCACCCGAAGATCGGCGGGGATCGCCCGCCTCAGCCCCAGCCGCCGCTGCACCGCCAGCGTGGCATAGAACAGCCGCCTGTGGCGGCGCTCGTTGAACGGGTGGCGATAGATCAGCCGTTCTTCCCGGATCCCGGTGCGAATCCAGTCGGACCGAAGGAAATCGAAGCACTCGATATGGTCGACGTCGCGGGCATCGAGAAAGGCATGGGCATATTCGGCCGTCTTGATCGGCATGCAATCGCCCGACAGCATGTAGAAATGGCTCGCCTGCGGGAAGGCCGCCAGCGCCGCGCGCAGCGCCTCCAGCGTGGCCTCGACCAGCGACCACTCACCCCAGCCGCATTTGACCCGCCGCCGCGCGAAGACGACCCCCGGATCGCCCGCCAGCGCCGCCCGGATCGCCGCATGATCGCCCGCAGGCGCGCGCCCGTCATGATGGATCGCGACGAAATCCCCCGCCGCACTCAGCCGCCGGGCCTGGCCGATGACCTCATCGGGCGCCTTGTGGCACAGAAGGATATAGGCGATTCTTGCCATCTCTCGCGGCCCGCCTCCGGTTTTGCGCGCGCTCCGACCATGCGCCGGTCTTCGTTGAAAATTTGTTATGATTTTCCCGCCTAGAACCGTCAGGGACGGCGCAGAATCGCGTCGGCACAGCGGAGGCGAGGATGGGCTTTCCCGGCACCTGGATGACGACCAGCGAAAGCATGGTCTACCGCGTCGTACCGAAATGCGCCTGCTCGACCATCGGCCAGATCATGTATTTCTCCGACCACGGCCAGTTCTTCGACGGCGACATCCACGACGCCACCGAAGGGCTGCACAAATGGGCACAGGACGACAGCCGGGCCCCCATCGACCGCGTCGTGCGGGCCCGCAGCGCGCCCGCCTTCACCTGCGTGCGCAACCCCTATTCCCGCATCCTGTCATCGTTTTTCGACAAGATCTGCGGCATTCAGCGCAACGGCAACCGCTATCGCGGCAAGCTGGTGCCCATGCTCGTGCAGAAATACGGGATAGATGTCGGCGGCCCGGATGGCAGCGCCCAGTTCGACCAGATCGCCAGCTTCCGCCGCTTCCTGCTGTTTGCCCGCGACACCATCCGCTGGCGCAAACCGATGGATCCGGACATCCACTGGTCGGCCATGTCGGGCCATATCTCGACCTTCATCCTGGGCGGCGGGCGCTATGACCGCATCTTCTTCACCGAACGTTTCGACCAAGGGATGCGGGCCGTGCTGGACGCCGCCGACACGCCGCACCGGATCGACCTTGCCGCCATCCCCCGCTTCAACGAATCTGCCTCCCACGGCCCGAAACGCGCCCACCCGGTCGAGGCGTATTTCGACGACCTCGCCATGCACCTGATGCACGAGATCTACCGCCGCGACTTCGCGCTGTTCCGCTACGATTTCGACAATCCCGCCAACCGCATGCCGCTGGGCGAGGTCGATCTTGACGAGGTGCATGCCAAGCTGGGCGGCTGACCCCCAGCCGCCCGGCCTCGCCCGCCTCAGCCGATCGGCGAGAGCGGCGCCTGTGCCAGCCCCTGCCCGCGATCGGCGACCTGCACGCCCGGCGCGATGCCCGCCACCGTGGCCGAGGACAGCAACCGCATGCTGACCGTCCCGGCATTGGCCGGCAGCGCCCCCGTGCGCGTCGCCTCCCACCACAAGGCGGCCAGCCCCGCGACATGCGGACAGGCCATCGGGGTGCCCGACAGCGCGACCAGCCCGCCGCCCGCCCTGGCCGACAGAACCCCCACGCCCGGCGCGGCGATATCGGGATTGGTGTTCGAGAAATCGACGATCCGCAGTCCCGCCGCGCCCTGCTGGAGCGCGCCCACCGCGATGCAGCCCTCGGCCACCGCCGGAACCGAGGCGCCGACCTCGTAATTGGGATGGATCTCGCGGCGGCTCTCGTTGCCGCTGGCAGCGATCACCGCCGTGCCGCCATCGAACACCGCCTGCTGCCGGATCATGTTCATCAGCGCGTTGAACATCGCCGGATTGGTGCGGAACCCTTCCAGCGCGATCCAGGTCGCCAGATCGGCGGGGAAATCCGCCTGCTCGATCAGCAACTTGACGAGACCGGAAAAATCGAATCCCAGCGACATCGAGATCACCTGAACCCGTTCCTCCGACGCCCGCTTGAGCGCGCTGAACATCATCTCGGACGTGCCCGAACCCTCGGCGCTCAGCACCTTGCCGATGAACGCCTCGCCCGCCCCGCGGGCCACACCGATCCGCTGGCCGTTCACGTCCCGGCCAAAGATCGTGCCCGCGCAATGGGTGCCATGCCCGTTCCCGTCGCCATCGCCCTCGCCCTCGCCCTCGCCCTCGCCGGTGAAATCCTGCTGGACCAGTGCCACGCCGGCAAAGGCCCGGCGGGCCGCGTCGATGCCGGTATCCAGCACCGCCACCTTGACCCCCGCGCCGGTAAAGGGCGAGGCTTCGGCGCGCACCGCCTTGATGCCCCAGGTCTCGGTCGCCGCGGCATTGGCGGGATTGTCCTTCGGCGCGATCAGCGCGGTCGGGATCGAACGCACCACCCCCACCACATCGCCCTAGCGCAGCGCGTCCTTGGCCTCGTGCGCGGTCAGGTCGGCGCTGTCAAGCTCGGGGCCGGGCGGCAGCATCGTGCTGATGGTCGCCCCCAGCCGCGCGCCCCCCCCGCCTCGCCCAGAATGCCGGGCGTACCCGACGTCTCGCCGGTCACCCGCTTGCGCAGATCGGCATTGCGGTCGCGCAGGATTACGTATCGCGACAGATCTCCCATGGCCTTTCCCCCTCTGGTTCAACGCTCACCGGCACGGGGCAGGAAACGGAACGCACCGGAAAACCACAGGAAGGCCCCTCACCGGCCCGGGCGCCAGTCTACGCCCGGACGCGGGATTTCCGAAGCGGAAAGAGCGGCTCAGACCAGGCCGTGCTGGTGGAACAGCGCGGACAGATCGGCCTCGGGGCGCGCGCCGATATGGCTGATGATCTCGCTCGCCGCGACACAGCCCATCCGCCCGCAGGTTTCCAGGTCGTGACCATGGGTCAGCCCCCACAGGAAGGCCGCGGCGAACAGATCGCCCGCCCCGGTCGCATCCACCACCTGCGTCGGCACCGCGGGCACATGCCAATGCTGGCCCTCGGCCAGCACATGCGCGCCGTTCTCGCTGTCGGTGCAGGCGACGATGTCGATCTCGGCCGCGGCCCGGCTCAGCGCCTCATGGAAATCCTCGGTCTCGTACATCGACAGGATCTCGGCCCGGTTCGCGAACAGCAGGTCCACATCCTCGCGGATCATCCGCCGGAACGCCTCGCGGTGGCGTTCCACGCAGAACGGGTCGGACAGCGTCAGCGACACCCGCCCCCGCGCCGCCCTGGCCGCGCCGATGGCGCGGGCGAAGGCCTCGTGGCTTTCCGGCCCGTCGAAACGGTAGCCCTCAAGGTAGATCCATTCCGCCCCGGCCATCTGGCGTTCGTCGATATCGGCGGGCGTCAGATGTTCGGTGACGCCCAGATAGGTGTTCATCGACCGCTCGCCATCGGGCGTGACCAGCACGATGCAGCGCCCGGTCTCGCCCTCGGTGTCCTTCGGTGCGGGGCGGGTCGTGTAATGCGCCCCCTGCGCGCGCAAATCATGGGCAAAGATCCCGCCCAGCTGGTCGTCCTTGACCTTGCCGACATAGGCCGTCCGCCCGCCAAGCTGCGCGATGCCCGCGATCGTGTTCGCCGCCGACCCGCCCGAGATCTCCTGCGCCGGCCCGACCCGGCCGTAAAGCTCGACCGCGCGCGCCCTGTCGATCAGCTGCATGGTGCCCTTCTCGATGCCATGCGCCTCCAGAAAGGCGTCCTCGACATGGGCCAGAATGTCGACCAGCGCATTGCCGATGCCGACGACGTGATAGGGTTTGGTCATGGTGTCTTGTCCTCATGGGGGCAGAGATCGCGGATCAGGCAATTGCCGCAGGCGGGCTTGCGCGCCTTGCAGACATAGCGGCCGTGCAGGATCAGCCAGTGATGGGCATGGCGCTGGAACTCGGCGGGAACATTGTCCTCGATGGCGCGCTCGACCGCCTCGACACTCTTTCCGGGCGCGATGCGGGTGCGGTTGCCGACGCGAAAGATATGCGTGTCCACCGCCTGCGCAGGCAGCCCCCACCACATGTTCAGCACCACATTCGCCGTCTTGCGTCCCACGCCGGGCAGCGCCTGCAACGCCGCACGCGAGGACGGCACCGCGCCGCCATACTCCTCGACCAGGATGCGCGACATCTTCATCACGTTCTTCGCCTTGTTGCGGTAAAGCCCGATCGTGCGGATATGCCCGATCAGCCCCTCCTCGCCCAGGGCCAGCATCTTTTCGGGCGTGTCCACCACCGCGAACAGCCCCCGCGTCGCGCGGTTCACCCCCACATCGGTCGCCTGCGCCGACAGCGCCACCGCGACCAGCAGGGTATAGGCGTTCACATGCTCCAGCTCGCCCTTCGGCTCGGGCTCGGCGGCGTGAAAGCGGGTAAAGATCTCGCGGATCGTTCTGTAATCGAGCGGCTGCGCCATGGCACCCCTATGCCCGCCCCCCGGGCCGGAGGCAACGGCGATTTCGCGCATCTTTCGGGTCGCGCCCCTGCGGCGCGGCGCCTATCCTGCGCCGATGCAGGACAGCACCGACAGCTATCATTACCAGGTCATCCGCCGCGCCATCGCGCGGATCGACGCGGCGGGCGGCCAACCCCTGCCGCTCGACCGACTTGCCGCCGAGATGGAGATGAGCCCCGCGCATTTCCAGCGTGTCTTCTCGCGCTGGGCCGGCGTCTCGCCCAAGCGTTACCAGCAATACCTGGCGCTCGACCATGCCCGCGCCCTGATGCGCGCGCATTTCACCACGCTGGCCACGGCGGACGCGCTGGGGCTGAGCGGCGCGGGGCGGCTGCATGACCTGTTCCTGACATGGGAGGCGATGAGCCCCGGCACCTATGCCCGCGCCGGGGCCGGGCTGACGATCCGGCACGGGCTGTTCCCCACCCCCTTCGGTCAGGCGCTGGCGATGGCCACCGATCGCGGCCTGTGCGGGCTGGCCTTTACCGATGAAACCGGCCCCGCCGCCGCCCATGCCGACCTGACCGCCCGCTGGCCCGCAGCGCACTTCATCAAAGACCCCGACGCCATCGCGCCGCTCGTCGCCGCCGCCTTCGGCCAGGGGTCCGCCCGGCTGCACCTGATCGGCGCCCCCTTCCAGATCAAGGTCTGGGAGGCGCTGCTGGCGATCCCCTCGGGCCAGGTCACCACCTATGCCGAGATCGCCCGCGCCATCGGCAGCCCCCGCGCCGCCCGCGTCGTCGGGACCGCGGTCGGCCGCAACCCCGTCGCCTTCCTGATCCCCTGCCACCGCGTCCTGCGCGCAGGCGGCGGGCTGGGCGGCTATCACTGGGGCCTGCCGGTCAAGCGCGCGATGCTGGCCTGGGAAGCCGCCCGCGCCGAGGCCCCTGCCACGAACCCGTGATCGGCAACTTGTTGCCCAGGCCCTG
>NZ_DSDD01000036.1:0-19632 GCF_011048875.1 Rhodovulum sp. | reverse complement strand
TCCCCCTCGCGGGGCGCGAGCGAGCGCAGGCCAAGCTGGCTGCGCAGGAAGGCCTTGACGCGGTCGCCCGCACTGCCCGCGGCCTCGACCCGCAGCGCCGCGTCCAGCGCCGCGCGCGCGGCGGGCGGGAAATCGCGCTGGAGCGTGGCAAGCGTGGGCACGCCCTGTGCGGCGAGCCGCGCCAGCACCTCGGGCATCTCGACCCCCGCGAACTGGTCGAGCGCGCCGTCGAAGGCGGCACCGCTGGCCAGCGCAGCGTCGATCCGCATCAGCGCGGCGCGCGCCTCGATCCGGGCGGCGCGGTCCATGGCGGCATCGACCTCGGCCTCGGCCCGGTCGGCGACGGCGGACACCGCCTCGGCCAGCTGGGCATTCTCGTCGCGCTGGGTGGCAAGTTCCGCGCGCATCGCGGCGATCTCGCGCTCATAGGCGGCGACGGCCTCGGCGGCCTGTTCCCCCGCCACGGCAAGCTGGGCCTTGGAGAGATCCTCGACCCGGGCATCGAGCCCGGCAAGGCGGTCGGCAAGATCCGCCGTCCGGCCGGACAGCGCGGAGGTCTGCTCTGCCAGGGCGGCGATCTGGGGGGCAAGCGCCTCGGCCCCGCCGTTGCCAGCCCCGGCCAGCGCGGCGATCTGGTCCTGAAGGGCCGCGATCTGGGCCTGCGTCTCGGCCAGCCGGGCGTCCGAGGCGGCCAGGACGGCGCGCATCTCGTCGCCGAGCCCGGCGCCGGACCCGGGGAAGGGCCAGCCCTCGGGCTTGATGACATTGGCGGCGGCAAAGCCGAGGCCCACGGCCAGAACGCCGCCGATCACGGGCGCGAGGAAGCCGCCCCGGGCCCGGGGCGCGGGGGCCGCTTTCGGGGCTTTCGGGGCCGCGGCGGGTGCGGGCTCGGCACTCGGCCTGGCATCGTCCCAGGCGGCGGTCGCCTCGCTGATCGTGTCGGCCAGCTCGCGGGGCGCGTCGCCCTGGGCCTGTGTGCCGTCGGTGGCGGGGGGCCTCTCGGATTCCGTGGGCGCGGGCCGTTCGGGGCCGGTGTCGGCCTCTGGCTGCGACAGCGTGTCGGTCTTCACGGGATCCTTGTCGTCTGGGGTATTTGCCACGGAAAACCGCCTTTCGATTCGCTACGCCCTTGGCCACGCTGGGCGACGCGGCGAACCATACTGGCTCGCCCCTGCGGTCTCAAGACGCTGGGGCCGTGGTAATCGCCTCGCCCAGGGCGTCCAGCATCGCCGGGCCGTCTGGCCGCGCGGCCGGGCACAGGACAACCGGCGCGGGGCCCGTCCAGGCGGCGGTGACCGCGGGGCTCATGGGCACAAGGGCAAACCGGGCCGGGCTGTCACCGAGCTGCGCGCCCACCAGCCGGGCGGAACGCGGCGAAAACAGCGGCAGCAGCGTAAGCGGCGCCTGCGCGACCCGGGCCAGAACATCCGCGCCGAAGGGCAGCGCCGCCTGCCGGTAGACCACGCGCGTCTCGATCTCGAAGCCCAGCGCGGTCAGATCGCCCTTTACATCGCCCGCGGCATGTTCGCCCCGCAGATGCAGCAGCCTGCCGCTTGGCCCCGCCGCCGCAAGGTCGCGCACCAGGGTTTCGGCGGTCCCTTCGGACGCGGTGGCGGTGAACCCCGCGGCCCGGGCCGCATCCGCCGTCCGCTCGCCCACGCACCAGGCATGAAGCGAGCGGTCGGGCTGGACGGCGGCAAAGGCCGCGACCCCGTTCTCCGAGGTGAAGATCAGCGCCGCCACTCCGTCCAGCGGGATCGGATCGGCCTCGGGCACGATTTCCATCACCGGCGCGGTCACGATGTCGAAGCCCGAGCCGAACCGGGCGGTGAACTCGTCGGCGAAGCGGGCCGCTTGCGCCCGGGGACGGGTCAGCAGCAGAAGGGGGCGTTCATGGGGCAAGGCAGGCCTCGCGGGATTGTGCCGGTGGTCGGGCTGGTGTTACCTGCCGCGGTCAGACAAGGCAACGGCAGAGCCATGGGCGACACCCTTACCGTATTGGGGCTGGAAAGCAGCTGCGACGATACCGCCGCGGCCGTGGTGCGCCAGCGCGCCGGGTGCCCGCCCGAAATCCTGTCCTCGGTCGTGCTGGGACAGACCACGCTGCACGCGCCCTTTGGCGGCGTGGTGCCCGAGATTGCGGCCCGCGCGCATGCCGAGAAGATCGACCTGTGCGTGCAAGAGGCACTGGCCGCTGCGGGTGTGGTGCTGGGCGATCTGGACGCGGTGGCGGTGACGGCGGGGCCGGGGCTGATCGGCGGCGTGCTGGCGGGCGTGATGTGCGCCAAGGGGATTTGCGCGGCGACCGGGCTGCCGCTGGTGGGCGTGAACCACCTGGCGGGGCACGCGCTGACGCCGCGGCTGACGGACGGGCTGGGTTTTCCCTATCTGATGCTTCTGGCATCGGGCGGGCATTGCCAGTTCCTCTCGGTCGCAGGCGTCGCGGATTTCACGCGGCTGGGCGGCACCATCGACGACGCACCGGGCGAGGCCTTCGACAAGACCGCGAAACTTCTGGGCCTGCCCCAGCCCGGTGGACCGGAGGTCGAGCGCGCGGCGATGGCGGGGGATCCGGGGCGGTTCGCCTTTCCGCGCCCGCTGATGGACCGGCCTGGCTGCGACATGTCGTTTTCCGGGTTGAAGACCGCGCTGCTGCGGGCGCGGGATGCCATCATCGCGGAAAAGGGCGGGATCACCGTTCAGGACCGCGCCGATCTGTGCGCGGCGTTCCAGGCGGCGGTGCGCGATGTGCTGGCGGGCAAGGCGGCCCGGGCGGTGGCGGCATCCCCCGGTGCAACCGCGCTGGCGGTGGCGGGGGGCGTGGCGGCGAACCGCACGATCCGCGCGGCGCTGGAACGGGTCGCAGGCGATGCGGGGCTGCGCTTTGTCGCGCCACCGCTTGCCTTGTGCACCGACAACGCGGCGATGATCGCCTGGGCGGGGCTGGAGCGGTTCCGGCTGGGCGCGCGCGACGGGATGGACCTGGTCGCCCGGCCGCGCTGGCCGCTGGACGAGACACAACCCGCCCTGATCGGTGCGGGCAAGAAAGGAGCCAAGGCATGAGCGTAATCGGAATTGCAGGCGCGGGGGCGTTCGGGACGGCGATGGGCGTCGTTCTGGCCGAGGCCGGGCGCGACGTGGCGATCTGGGCGCATGAGGAGGCGTTTGCCGAGGAGATCCGGCAGCGCAACGAAAACCCCCGCCTGCCGGGTGTGCAACTGCCCTCGAACGTGGCGATCACGTCCGATATCGACGCGATCGGCGGCTCGGAACTGGTGCTGCTGGCAACGCCGATGCAGGTGCTGGCCAGCGTGCTGGAAACCTTTGGTCCCCGGCTTGGGGCGAAGGCGATGGTGGCCTGTTGCAAGGGCGTCGATCTGGCAACGGGGCGGGGGCCGGTGGAAATCATCTCCGAGAATTGCCCCGGGACGGTGCCCGCGGTGCTGACCGGACCCAGCTTTGCCACCGACATCGCGCGCGGACTGCCCACGGCGCTGACGCTGGCCTGCGCCGACCCGTCCGTGGGCGTGGCCTTGCAGGAACGGCTGTCCACGCAGACGCTCAGGCTTTACCGCACGACCGACACGGTGGGGGCGGAACTGGGCGGCGCGCTGAAGAACGTGATGGCGATTGCGGCGGGCATCGTGATCGGCACGGGGCTGGGCGAAAGCGCGCGGGCGGCGCTTATCACGCGGGGCTTTGCCGAGATGCAGCGCTTTGCCCGCGTCCATGGCGCGGATCCCGAAACGCTGGCAGGGCTGTCGGGCTTTGGCGATCTGGTGCTGACCTGCACCTCGGCGCAGTCGCGCAATTTCAGCTTTGGCGTGGCGCTGGGCAAGGGTCAATATTTCGACCCCGAGGTGACGGTCGAGGGCGCGGCCACCGCCCGCGCCGTTGGCGCCATCGCCACGGCGCGCGGCATCGACATGCCGGTGACCCAAAGCGTCGCCCATGTGATCGACGGCCGGCGCAGCATTTCCGAGGCGGTCAAGATCCTCTTGAGCCGCCCGCTGAAGGAGGAATGAGACATGCCGCTCTTCGCGCTGATCTGCCGGGACAGGCCCGGCCATCTGCAAACCCGCCTGGACAACCGCGCCGCCCATCTGGACCATATCGAACAATCCGGCGTGGTGGCGCAGGCCGGGCCGTTCCTGGACGGCGCCGGGCAGATGTGCGGATCGCTGGTGATCCTGGACGTGGCCGACCGCGCGGCGGCCGAGACCTGGGCGGCGGGCGACCCCTATGCCAAAGCGGGGCTGTTCGACAGCGTCGTGATCGAGGAATGGAAACGGGTGATCGGCTGATGGCTTATTGGCTGTTCAAGTCCGAGCCCAGCACCTGGAGCTGGGACGACCAGGTGGCCCGCGGCGATGCGGGCGAGGAATGGGACGGCGTGCGCAACTATCAGGCGCGCAACAACATGCGGGCGATGAGGTTGGGGGATCTTGGGTTCTTCTATCACTCGCTCGGCGAAAAGGCGGTGGTCGGCATTGTCGAGGTGATCGCCGAGGCCCATCCCGACAGCAAGGCCGACGATCCGCGATGGGAATGCGTGGATATCAAGGCGGTGCAGCCGCTGCCCCGGCCCGTGACGCTGGAGATGTGCAAGGCCGAGCCGCGTCTGGCGGAGATGGTTCTGGTCAACAACTCGCGCCTGTCGGTGCAGCCGGTGACGGACGAGGAATGGCGGATCGTCTGCGAGATGGGCGGGCTGTAGCGGGGCATTCCGCCAGCGGTGCGCCGAAAAAAAATGGAGGGCTCCACCAGATGCGGAACCCTCCATCACCCCACGTGCACCCTGCGCACCACACGTGAACCTATCTGAGGGCCCCACCATACTGGAGGGCATGTCCCGACCTTAACCCGGGCAGTCGCTCCGCGCAAAGGGCAAGTGCTTGCAATTTGAGACGACTGGGCAGGGAACGCGAAGGGCGCCCGCCGGGAGCGCCCCCGATCCGTGCCACGGAGGATCAGCCGTAGATCTGTTCCTTGCCGAAATGCTTGGTCAGCATGTAGTAGACCACCGCGCGATACTTGTTGCGCTCGGACCGGCCATAGGTCTCGATCACCGCGTTGATCGCCTCGGTCAGTTCGGGACCGTCGGGCAGGCCGAGCTTCTTGATGAGGAAATTGGTCCGAACCGTCTCGATCTCGCCCGGCTGGGTGGCGGCGACGGTCGCGGCGTCGGCATCGTAGATCGCGGGGCCGCAGCCGATGGTGACCTTGGTCAGCAGTTCCATGTCCGGTTCGATCCCGCATTTGTTGCGCAGGTCGTCGGCATATCGTGCGATCAGCTCTTCGCGTTTTCCCATCTTGCTCCTCCACATATGGCATTCCGGTTTCTCCGGATGGCCGAAGCCTAGGCGCAAACGAATCGGGGACAAAGGAAAAAACCGGGCGACCCGGCGGCAGGCCGGGCATGTGTCGCTTTCACGCCTTGAGGCCGCCGCCGGGGCGCTGTCATATCGGCGCCAGTCACGACGAGGAGGGAACGGGATGGCGTCCTATCTGAAGACCACGCCGACGCGGGAGGGATGGTTCGGGGACTATGGCGGCGCGATGCTGCCGCCGCCGCTGGAGCCGCATTTCAAGGAGATCCGCGACGCCTATGACCGGATTTCCAAGTCGGCCGAGTTCATCCGCGAGCTGCGCTATATCCGCACCCATTTCCAGGGCCGGCCGACGCCGGTCTCGCATCTGAAGAACCTGTCAGCCCTGTGCGGCGGCGCGCAGATCTATGCCAAGCGCGAGGACCTGAACCATACCGGCGCGCACAAGCTGAACCATTGCATGGCCGAGGGTTTGCTGGCCCGCTTCATGGGCAAGACCAAGCTGATGGCCGAAACCGGCGCAGGCCAGCATGGCGTGGCGCTGGCCACGGCGGCGGCCCATTTCGGCATGGACTGCGAGATTCACATGGGCGAGATCGACATCGCCAAGGAAGCGCCGAACGTCACCCGGATGAAGCTGCTGGGCGCGACGGTGGTGCCGGTGGGCTTTGGCGGGCGGTCGCTGAAAGAGGCGGTGGATTCCTGCTTTCAGAGCTATCTGGGGCAGGCCGACACGGCGCTGTTCGCCATCGGCTCGGTGGTGGGGCCGCATCCCTTTCCGATGATGGTCAGGAACTTCCAGCATGTGGTGGGCGTCGAGGCGCGCGAGCAGTTTCTGGAACTGACGGGCGAACTGCCCGACATGGTGGCGGCCTGCGTCGGCGGGGGCTCGAACGCGATGGGGATCTTCTCGGGCTTCATCGACGACGACGTGGCGCTTTACGGGGTCGAGCCGCTGGGCACCTCGTCCAAGCTGGGCGATCACGCGGCGACGATCACCTATGGCGAGGATGGCGATATCCACGGGTTCCGGACCATGGTGCTGAAGGACGCGGAAGGCAATCCGGCGCCGGTGCATACCGTGGCCTCGGGGCTGGACTATCCGGGCGTGGGGCCGGAACATGCGCATCTGCATCGCACCGGGCGGGTCACCTATACGGCGGCTGACGACAAGGAGGCGCTGGCCGCCTTCTTCGCGCTGTCGCGGCACGAAGGCATCATCCCGGCGCTGGAAAGCGCCCATGCCGTGGCCTTTGCCATGCGCGAGGCGCGGAACCATCCGGGCAAGTCGATCCTGATCAACCTGTCGGGACGGGGCGACAAGGATATCGACTACGTCACCCAGACCTACGGGTTCGGCGAGAACCTTTAGGCCGATCAGTTCCTGTTCCGGCTGAAAACGCCCGCCGAAACGAAACGCGCCGCCCGGTATCCCCGGACAGCGCAGCTGTCCCGCGAAGGAACCGGCCTTAATAGCGGTAATGTTCCGGCTTGAACGGGCCTTCGGGGGTCACGCCGATATAGGCAGCCTGTTCGGGCGACAGCCGGGTCAGCTTGACGCCGATCCTGTCCAGATGCAGGCGGGCGACCTTTTCATCCAGGTGCTTGGGAAGGATGTAGACGCCGGGCTGGTAGTCGTCGCCCTTGGTCCACAGTTCGATCTGCGCCAGAACCTGGTTGGTGAAGCTTGCCGACATCACGAAGGACGGGTGGCCGGTCGCGTTGCCGAGGTTCAGCAGGCGCCCCTCGGACAGCAGGATGATCCGGTTGCCGGACGGCATCTCGATCATGTCCACCTGGTCCTTGATATTGGTCCATTTGTGGTTCTTCAGCGCGGCGACCTGAATCTCGTTGTCGAAATGGCCGATATTGCCGACGATCGCCATGTCCTTCATCTCGCGCATATGCTCGATGCGGATCACGTCCTTGTTGCCGGTGGTGGTGATGAAGATGTCAGCGGTGCCGACCACATCCTCCAGCAGCACGACCTCGAACCCGTCCATCGCGGCCTGAAGCGCGCAGATCGGGTCGACCTCGGTCACCTTGACGCGGGCACCGGCGCCGCGAAGCGAGGCGGCCGAGCCCTTGCCGACATCGCCATAGCCGCAGACGACGGCGACCTTGCCCGCCATCATCGTGTCGGTGGCCCGCCGGATGCCGTCGACGAGGCTTTCCTTGCAGCCATACTTGTTGTCGAATTTCGACTTGGTGACGCTGTCGTTCACGTTGATCGCCGGGAAGGGCAGCAGGCCCTTGGCGTGCAGGTCGTAAAGGCGGTGAACGCCGGTGGTCGTTTCCTCGGACACGCCGCGGATCGTCTCGCGCTGGCGGGTGAACCAGCCGGGGGTTTCGGCCAGGCGCTTGCGGATCTGGGCGAACAGCGCCTCTTCCTCTTCGGAGGTGGGCACGGCGATCAGGTCTTCCTCGCCGTTCTCGACACGCGCGCCGAGCAGGACGTAAAGCGTGGCGTCGCCGCCATCGTCGAGGATCATGTTGGCGGTGCCCTCCGCGAACTGGAAGATCCTGTCGGTATAGGCCCAGTAATCGACCAGCGTCTCGCCCTTGATGGCGAAGACGGGCACGCCCGCCTCGGCGATGGCGGCCGCAGCGTGGTCCTGGGTCGAAAAGATGTTGCACGACGCCCAGCGCACATCGGCACCCAGCGCAACCAGCGTCTCGATCAGGACCGCGGTCTGGATCGTCATGTGCAGGCTGCCCGCGATGCGCGCGCCTTTCAGCGGTTTCGTCTCGCCGAATTCGGCGCGCAGCGCCATCAGGCCCGGCATCTCGGTTTCGGCAATGTCCAGTTCCCTGCGACCGAACGCGGCCAGCGAAATGTCCTTGACGATGTAGTCCTGCGCCATTGCGCCAATCTCCTCGTGTGTCGAAGCTCACCCGGCACATAGCACCGCGCGTTCGGGTCGACAATGCGCGCGCCCCGTGGCAATCGAACGACCGAAGGAGAGCGGAAATGAAGCAACCGCGCGCGTGGCAAAGGATGCTGTCGGGCAGGCGGCTGGACCTGCTGGACCCGACACCCGTGGATATCGAGATCGAGGACATCGCCCACGGGCTGGCCTTTGTTGCGCGCTGGAACGGGCAGACGCGGGGCGACTGGCCCTATTCGGTGGCGGAACATTCTTTGCTGGTCGAGGCGATCTTTGCCCGGCTGATGCCCGAGGCGCCGGTGAAATGGCGGCTGTCGGCCTTGTTGCACGACGCGCCGGAATACGTGATCGGCGACATGATCTCGCCGGTGAAGGCCGCGGTCGGGCCAGGCTACTGCGAGCTGGACAAGCGGCTGGCGGCAGCGATCCATATCCGCTTCGGGCTGCCGGCCGAGGTGCCCACGACGGTCAAGGCGCAGATCAAGAAGGCCGACCGGGTGTCGGCCTGGCTGGAGGCCACGCAACTGGCCGGGTTCTCGGAGAAGGAGGCGGACCGCTTCTTCACCGCGCCGAAACCCGAGCTGGTCGCGGGGCTTTGCCTGCATCTGCGCCCGCCGGTCGAGGTGCGCGCGGCCTATACCGCGCGGCACGCGGAATTGCTGGCGCTGCTTTAGGCGCAGATCTGCCCGGCCGCGGCCCCGGCCTGTCGCCAGCCGACGAATTGTTCGCGGGTGAAGGTCAGGACAAGATCGCCCCAGGCCAGTTGCCGCTCGATCCCCTGCGGACAGCCGGTCAGTGGCACGGCGCGGGGCGGCCCCAATTCGCGGGAGAGCGGCGCGATCACGCCGTCGGGCGCACGGCCGAAATCGACGCGCAGGGCGCTGCCGGAAACGGCAAGACCCCCCGCATCGGGCAGGAACAGGGTCGAACCCCGGTCCTGCGGCGGGGCCGCGACGCAGCCCGCCAGCAGAAGGAAAAGCGCAGCGGCGCCCGCCCTCACCTCGGGCTGCGCTTGGCGAGGATGCGTTGCAGCGTCCGGCGGTGCATGTTCAGCCGCCGCGCGGTTTCCGACACGTTGCGATCGCATTGCTCGTAGACGCGCTGGATATGCTCCCACCGCACGCGGTCGGCCGACATCGGGTTCTCGGGCGGGGGCGGAAGTGCCTCGCCATCGGACAGCAGCGCGGCGGTGACGTCATTGGCGTCGGCGGGCTTGGACAGGTAATCCGTGGCCCCGATCTTGACCGCGGCCACGGCGGTCGCGATGGCGCCATAGCCGGTCAGCACCACGATCTTGGCATCGGGGCGCTTTTCGCGCAGCACCTCGACCACGTCGAGCCCGTTGCCATCCTCAAGCCGCAGATCGACAACCGCATAGGCCGGGGGGCGGGCGGTCGCGATGGCTTTGCCGGCCGCCACGGAATCCGCGGTTTCCGTCTGAAATCCGCGCTTTTCCATCGCCTTGGCAAGACGGCGCAGGAACGGTTCGTCATCGTCCACGATAAGCAGGGTCGGATCGGGGCCGAGATCCTTCAGTTCGCCGTCGGCCATGGGGGCAACCTCCTGATGGGGCCAGACATTTTCGCCTTTGTAAGACGTTAACACCGGTGGGTCAATTTCACTCAGAACGAATCGGCAAAACAGGCAACCCGGTCCGCCATTTCCTCGGGCGTCATGTCGCGGCCGAAGACCTCGACCACACCAAGGCCCGGAAAGGCGAGGTAGGTAAAGGTGGAATGGTCGATCAGGTAATAGGGATCGCTCGTGTCCTGCACGCTGTAGAAGGTGCGATAGGCGCGGCTTGCGGCGCGCACCTGTTCGGCTGTGCCGGTCAGGCCCAGCATCCGCGGGTGCATGTAGCCGGTGAACTCGGCCAGCAATTCGGGTGTGTCGCGCCCGGGATCGATCGAGATGAAGACCGGCAGAACCTGATAGCCCCGCGCGTCCAGCAGATGCACGGCCTCGGCGTTGCGGGCATTGTCCAGCGGGCAGACATCGGGGCAGAAACTGTAGCCGAAATAGATCAGCGTCGGCCCGGTGATCACGTCGAGGTCGGTCACGGTGGCCCCGGTTTCGTCGATCAGGGTGAACGGACCGCCCAATTGCGCCGGATCGCCGCCGATCCGACCGCTGCGGCACTGGGCGAACCGATCTTCGCCCGGGCCCATCTGAAAGAGATAAAGCCCGCCACCGACAAAGCCTGCGAGGACAAGCGCGGCGATTGTTGCAAGGGATATGCGGTTCATGGCGGTCCTCCCGATGCGGCCCGTGCGCATTGATCGGCCTTCCTGCGCGGATTAACAAGAGTCAAGCACGCAACAGGACACATCATGCCCGAGCCCGTTCCCGCCCCCGGCCTCATGCCGCCTGCCGAGCGCAGCAACTGGATCCGTCTCAGGACGCTGATCCTGCTGCGCTGGGCCGCGATTGCTGGGCAGGTGATCGCGATCGTAGTCGCCGAGCTTTATTTCCAGATCCAGATCAACCTGGGGCTGTGCCTTCTGGTGGTGGGAACCGCGGTTCTGGCGAATATCATCGCGGTCGCCGTCTTCCCCGAGAACCGGCGACTGTCGGAAACCGAGACGATGCTGACGCTGCTGTTCGACATCGTCCAGCTTGCGGCACTGCTTTACCTGACGGGCGGGCTGAACAACCCGTTTGCGCTGCTGATCCTGACGCCGGTCACGATCTCGGCCACCGCGCTCAGCCGGCGCTCGACCCTGTTCCTGGCCCATTTGGCCTTTGCGCTGCTCACGCTGCTGGCGTTCTACCACATGCCGCTGGTGACGGTCGACGGCGCCGTGCAGAGCCTGCCGCCGATCTTCCTGTTCGGGTTCTGGGCGGCGCTGGTGATCGGGATCTCGTTCCTGGGGCTTTATGCCGAGCGGGTGATCTCGGAGATGAACAAGATGTCGGACGCGCTTCTGGCGACGCAGATGGCGCTGGCGCGGGAACAGAAGCTGACCGATCTGGGCGGCGTGGTGGCGGCGGCGGCGCATGAGCTGGGCACGCCGCTGGCCACGATCAAGCTGGTCAGTTCCGAGATGATCGACGAACTGGCCGACCGGCCCGACCTGCGCGAGGACATGGAACTGATCCGCGACCAGGCCGACCGCTGCCGCGATATCATGCGCTCGATGGGCCGGGCCGGAAAGGACGACCTGCACATGCGCAGCGCGCCGCTGGAGGCCATCGTGGAGGAGGCGGCCGAGCCGCATTCGAGCCGCGGCAAGGAATTGATCTTCCGCTCCGAGCCGATCCATGGCGGCACGCCGCGCATGCCCGTGGTCTATCGTCGGCCCGAGATCATCCACGGGCTGCGCAACCTGATCCAGAACGCCGTCGATTTCGCCGATGCGCGGGTCTGGGTGCTGGCGCAGTGGACGCCCGCCGAAATCACCATCCGCATCATGGATGACGGGCCGGGCTATCCGCCGCATCTTCTGGGCCGGATCGGCGATCCCTTCGTGCGCCAGCGAAAGAACCCGCTGCAACAGAAGAAGCGGCCGGAATACGAGGGGATGGGGCTTGGCCTGTTCATCGCCAAGACGCTTCTGGAACGCTCGGGCGCGCAGGTCATCTTTGCCAACGGGTCCGATCCGTTCCTGACGGATGCCGACAGGTCGGACCAGCGTGGTGCCGTGGTCGAGGTGAAATGGCCGATCTCGGCCATCGGGGTCAGCGCGGAATCCCAGTTGGCGGCGCTGGGCGAGAACATGCCCATCGAGGCCTGAGCGCGGGCAATCGCTGCATTAACGTGACATTAACCCTAATGTCCAAAACATGATCCCGAGGCTGCGGGCTGTGGGACAGGACATGACGGTCGACTGGGTTTTCGCGATGATCCTCGGGGCAACATCGGTCGCGACGGCCGCGCTTGCGCTGTTGGTGCTGCCTCTCGTCCCGCGCCTGGGCCGACCGGAAAAGGCCGCGCAGGGCGAGACCGACATGGTTTTCCTGTTCGACGGCGAGCAACTGGTCGATGCGACGCCCGAGGCGCGGCGCTTTCTGGCGGGCGGTCCGCCGGGACTGTCGGACTGGCATCGACTTTGCGCGCTGGTCGGCCACCGGTTTCCCTGCTTTCGGGATCGGATGGCGCGGCTCGACCGCGAGGGCAGCGCGCTGCTGACCGAGGCGGGCGGGTCGTCGCAACTGTCCGCGACATGGCTTGACGGCGTGATGCGCCTGTCGCTGCACCTGCCGGAGGAAGTCCGCGCGCAGGACACGCCCGATCCGCAAAGCCTGGCCGCGATGGCGGCGGAACTGACCACGCTGCGCGATGTCGTCGAGGCAATGCCCACCCCCGCCTGGCAAGAGGACGAGGAGGGCGCAGTCGCCTGGGCCAACAGCGCCTATCTGACGCTCGTCCGCCGCTGCCAGGGCGCGGACACGCCGCTGAGCTGGCCGCTGCCGGCGCTGTTCTTGCCCCCCGACAAGGACGACAACGCACCCCATCGCGCGGTGATCCAGACCGATGACGGCCGCGAGCACTGGTTCGACTGCGTCTCGGTGACGGCCGATGGCGCGCTTCTGCGTTTCGCCCTGCCCGCCGATGCCGCCGTGCGCGCGGAAACCGCGCTGCGCAATTTCGTCCAGACCCTGACCAAGACCTTCGCCGAGCTGCCGATCGGGCTGGCGGTGTTCAACCGGGCGCGCGAACTGGTGCTGTTCAATCCGGCGATGCTGGATCTGTTCAACCTGGAACCCGAATTCCTGACCGCGCGGCCAACGCTGGTCGCGGTTCTGGACCGGCTGCGCGAGACGCGGATGATGCCCGAGCCCAAGGATTACCGCACCTGGCGCGAACAGATCGTGAGGCTGGAACGCGACGCGCAGGACGGCGTCTATTCCGACACCTGGACCCTGCCTTCCGGGCAGGTCTACCGCGTGACCGGGCGGCCGCACCCGGACGGTGCCGTGGCCTTCCTGTTCGAGGACATCAGCGCCGAGATGTCGCTGACCCGCCGCTTCCGCGGCGAGATCGAGACCGGGCAGGCGGTGATCGACAGCCTGGACGAGGCCATCGCCGTGTTCTCGAGCGCCGGGCTGCTGATCATGTCGAACGCCGCCTATGCCGAGCTTTGGGGCGAGGACCCGATGCTGGTGATGGGCACCATCGACATTGCTGGCGCCAGTGCACGCTGGCAGCAGAACTGCATGCCCGAGGACACCGGCACCACGCTCGAACTGTCCCGCATGATCCGCCAGAGAAAGCCGTGGTCGGGCAACCTTGTGCATCGCGACGGGCGCAGACTCGCCTGCCGGCTGCGGTCGGTGGGCGGCGGGGCGGTTCTGGTCGGCTTTCGCCCCGACTGCCAGGTCCAGGGCGCACAGCCCGAGGTTTCGCGCGCGGTGGGCTGATCCGGCCTTGCGGGTCGCGGCCCGGGGCGTAAGACTGCGCCCATGCCGCACCATTCCGCCCCTTTCGCGATCCGCCTGACGCTTGCTTCCGAGGCCGGTATGCGGGCCTTTGCGGACCGGATGGCCGGGCTGCTGCGCGCGGGCGACACGATCCTGCTGGAGGGTCCGATCGGCGCGGGCAAGACGGCGTTTTCCCGGGCGCTGATCGGCGCGCTGCGCACTCGCGCGGGCCTGCCGCCCGAGGACGTGCCCTCGCCGACCTTCACGCTGGTTCAGGTCTATCAGGCCGGGCCGGTCGAGATCTGGCATGCCGATCTTTACCGCCTGTCCCATCCCGACGAGGTGGTCGAACTGGGCCTCGACGAGGCGTTCGGCACCGCGCTTTGCCTTGTCGAATGGCCGGACCGGCTGGGCGATCTTGAACCGGCGGGGGCGTTGCGGCTGCGCCTTGCGCGGGGCGCGGACGAGCAGAGTCGCGAGGCGGTTCTGTCCTTTACCGATCCCGCATGGTCGGATCGTCTGGATGCCGCCCTTGCCGAGATCGCCGCCGATGCCTGAGCGGGCCGAATTGATCGCCGCCTTCCTGTCGGGCGCAGGCTGGGGCCGGGCCGCGACCCGCCCGCTGGCAGGCGATGCCTCGAACCGGCGCTATGAGCGGCTGACCGACGGGCTGCGAACCGCCGTGCTGATGGATGCGCCTGCCGAGCGGGGCGAGGATGTGCGCCCCTTCCTTGCCATCGCACGGCATCTGTCCGGCCTGGGCCTGTCCGCGCCTACGATCCTGTCGGCCGATCCGGGGGCGGGCCTGTTGCTGCTGGAGGATCTGGGCGACGATCTTTTCGCGCGGGTTGCGGCGCAGGACCCGGCGCAGGAAGATACGCTTTATGCCGCCGCGGTCGACCTGCTGGCCGAGCTGCACCGCGCGCCGCCCCCCTCGGGCCTTGGCGCCTATGATGCGGCGGCGATGGCGCGGCTCGCCTGCCTGCCCTTCGAGTGGTATCTGCCGGGCATTGACGCCCCCGCCCCCGATGGTTCGTCAGAGGCGTTTCGGGCCGGAATAGAGACGATGTTGGCCGAACATGCGCCACCTTCCGTGCTGATCCTGCGCGACTATCACGCCGAGAACCTGATCTGGCTGCCCGCGCGGCAGGGGGTTGCGCAGGTCGGTCTTCTCGACTTCCAGGACGCGCTGCGCGGGCACCCGGCCTATGATCTGGTCTCGCTGCTGGAGGATGCGCGGCGCGATGTCGATCCGGCGCTGCAATCGCGGATGCGGGCGCGCTATGTCGCGGCGACCGGCACGCCGCCCGATGCCTTCGCGCGCGCCTATGCCCTGCTGGGCGCGCAGCGCAACCTGCGCATCCTCGGCGTCTTTGCCCGGCTCTGCCTGCGCGACGGCAAGCCCGGCTATCTGCCCCTGCTGCCGCGGGTCTGGGGGCACCTGATGCGCGACCTGTCCCATCCCGACCTTGCCCCCTTGCGCGCGCAGGTGCTGGACCTGATCCCGCCACCCGAACCCGCCCTTCTCGACCGGATCGCCCGAAAATGCCCGATGCACTGATGCTGTTTGCCGCCGGGTTCGGCACGCGCATGGGCGCGCTGACCGCCGAGCGGCCCAAACCCCTGATCGCGGTCGCGGGCCGCGCGCTGATCGACCATGCGCTGGATCTGGCAAGGGATGCCGGGATCGCCCGGATCGTGGTCAACACCCATTACCGGGCCGAACAACTGCATGACCATCTGTCCGGGCGCGGCGTCACGATCTCGCACGAGGCGGGCGCGATCCTCGACACAGGCGGCGGGCTGCGCAAGGCGCTGCCGCTTCTGGGCGCGGACACCGTCTTCACGCTGAACAGTGACGCGATCTGGACCGGGCCTAACCCGCTGCGTCGGCTGGCCGACGCGTGGGATCCGCACCGCATGGACGCGCTCTTGCTGCTGGTCGCGGCCGACGCGGCGCGCGGCTATCGCGGCCCGGGCGATTTCGCGCTGGACGCCGAAGGCAGGGTCAGCCGCGCGGGACCATCGGTCTATACCGGGGCGCAGATCGTCCGGACGGAACTGCTGGGCGACATCGCCGAGGAGGCATTCTCGCTCAACCGCGTCTGGGACAGGGCGATTGCGGCGGGGCGGCTGTTCGGCATCCTGCATGCGGGCGGCTGGTGCGATGTCGGCCATCCGGGCGGCATCGCCGAAGCAGAAGCGATGCTGGCCGAGGTGGGCGATGGCTGACAGCGGACCCCGCCTGTTCGGCCTGCCGCCGGGCACCGATTTCCCGGCCGCCTTCCTGACCGGGCTGGAGCACCGGCTGGCCGACGCCTCGCCCGACGCTTGGGCGCGGACCGAGATATGGGTGAACACCCAGCGCATGCGGCGGCGCTTGCAGGATCTGCTGGCGGCCGGGCCGCCGCGGCTTTGGCCCCGCATCCGGCTGGTGGCCGAGCTGGGCAACCATCCGGTGCTGGCCGATCTGCCGACGCCCCCCTCGTCGCTGCGCCGCAGGCTGGAACTTGCGACGCTTGTCGGCAAGCTGCTGGAGATCGAGCCGGATCTCGCCCCGCGCAGTTCGATCTACGACCTTGCCGACAGCCTTGCACGGCTGATGGACGAGATGCTGGCCGAAGGCGTGGATCCGCAGGCGCTGGACCGTCTCGACATGGGCGATCTTTCGGCGCATTGGGCACGGTCGCGGCGCTTTCTTGGCCTTGTCGACGCCTATCTCGGCCCCGACCCGACGGCGCGCGGCAATGACGGCGCCCGTCAGCGGATGGCGGCGCAACGGCTGGCCGCGAGGTGGCGGACCGATCCGCCCAAACATCCGGTGATCGTTGCGGGCAGCACCGGGTCGCGCGGCGCGACGGCGCTGTTCATGGCGGCGGTTGCGCGGCTGCCGCAGGGGGCGGTGGTTCTGCCGGGTTTCGATTTCGACATGCCGGGCGCGACCTGGGCCAGCCTCGACGAGGCGCTGGCGGCAGAGGATCATCCGCAATACCGGTTCCGCCATCTGCTCGACGGGTTGAAGATGGACGCGGCGGCGGTGCAGCCTTGGCATGCCGATGCCCCCCCGCCATGCCCGGCGCGAAACCGGCTGGTCTCGCTCTCGCTGCGGCCTGCCCCGGTGACGGATCAATGGACGGACGAAGGCCCGCGCCTCACGGATCTGGACGAGGCCACCGCCCGCATGTCCCTGATCGAAGCACCCTCGCCGCGGGCCGAGGCGCTGGCCGTCGCCTTGCGGCTGCGCAAGGCGGCCGAGGCCGGACGAACCGCGGCGCTCATCACCCCGAACCGCACCTTGACCCGGCAGGTCGCCGCCGCGCTGGACCGCTGGGGCATCCTGCCGGACGACAGCGGGGGGATGCCGCTGCCGCTGTCGCCCCCGGGCCGGTTCCTGCGGCAGGTGGCGGGGGTGTTCGGCCAACGGTTGACGGTGGCGGGTTTGCTGGCGCTGCTCAAGCATCCGCTGATGGCCTCGGGCCTGGGCCAGCGGGCGCAGCATCTGCTCTGGACGCGCGAGCTTGAGTTGCATCTGCGCCGCCACGGCCCGGCCTTTCCCGATGGCGCGGCGCTGCGCGACTGGGCGGGCAAGGGGCGAACGGATGGGCGCGTTGACTGGGCCGCATGGCTGGGCGGGGCGCTCGATGGGCTGGATCGGGCCGGAACAGAGCCTTTATCGGGCCATGTCGCGCGTCATCTGGCATTGGCCGAGGCACTGGCCGGGGGGCCGGAGGGCGCGGGCAGCGGGGGGCTTTGGGCCGAGGCGGCCGGCGAGGTTGCACGCGTGGCTTGCGATGCCCTGCGGGCCGAGGCCGACGCCGGGGGCGAGATGTCGCCCGCCGATTACGCCGCCCTGTTTGACGCCATCCTGCGCGAGTACGAGGTCCGCTCGGCCCCCGAACCGCATCCCGGCATCATGATCTGGGGCACCCTCGAAGCCCGCGTTCAGGGGGCCGATCTGGTGATCCTGGCTGGGCTGAACGAAGGCTCCTGGCCCGAGACGCCCGCGCCCGATCCCTGGCTCAATCGCCAGATGCGCGCCCAGCTTGGCCTGTTGCTGCCCGAGCGGCGGATCGGGCTGGCCGCACATGATTACCAGCAGGCGATCTGTGCCCCCGAAATCGTGCTGAGCCGCGCGATCCGCGATGCCGAGGCACAGACCGTTCCCGCACGCTGGCTGAACCGGCTGACCAACCTGCTGGACGGGCTGAAGGTCACCGGCGGACCCGCGGCGTTGAAGGCGATGCGGGCCCGCGGCGCAGAATGGCTGCGCCTTGCCGATGCGCTGGAACGGCCCGCCGCGCCCATCCCGGCCGCCCCGCGCCCCTCGCCCCGGCCGCCTGTCGCCGATCGGCCCGCGCAATTGTCGGTGACGGCTGTCGAGCGGCTGATTCGCGACCCCTACGCCGTCTATGCGCGCCATATCCTGCGGCTGAAACCGCTCGACCCGCTGATCCACCAGGCCGATGCGCCCCTGCGCGGCACGGTCCTGCACAAGGTCCTTGAACGTTTTCTGGCCGCGCCGCTTGACCCCGATCCGGCGCAGGCCGAGGCGCGCCTGATGGCGCTGGCCGATGCCGTTCTGGCCGAGGATGCGCCCTGGCCCGCGGCACGGGCGCTGTGGCGGGCGCGGTTGGGACGTGTCGCGGCCGGGTTCGTGCGGGACGAGGCCAAACGGCAGGCCACGGCGCAGTGCATCGCCCGCGAGCGTTCCGGGGCGGTGTCGTTGCCCGATGGGTTCCGGCTGACCGCGAATGCCGACCGGATCGACCTGCGCGATGACGGGCGGCTGGTGATCTACGACTACAAGACCGGCACGCCGCCCAGCCAGAAGGCGATGGAAGTCTTCGACAAGCAGTTGCTGCTGGAAGCCTGCATCGCCGAGCGCGGCGGGTTCGACGGCATCGCCGCCGCCCCCGTGCATGAGGTCAGCTATCTGGGCCTCGGCAACCCGCCAAAGACCGTGACGAACCCGCTTGAAAACGGACTGGTGGATCGCACATGGGCCGAGCTTGCGCGGCTGATCGCGCATTATGCGCGGCCCGAACAGGGATACACCGCCCGCAGCCGGTTGCAGAAGCGGACGGATTGGACCGATTACGACCTGCTGTCGCGCTTCGGCGAATGGGACGAAACCGACGCCCCCGTCGCGATGGAGGTCGGCGGATGACGCGCCATGATGCGACCGAGCGCCAGGTTCAGGCGGCGGATCCGGCGAACTCGACCTGGCTGGGGGCGAATGCAGGCTCGGGCAAGACGCGGGTGCTGACCGACCGGGTGGCGCGGATCTTGCTGAACCGGGTGCCGCCGCAGCGCATCCTGTGCCTGACCTATACCAAGGCCGCCGCCAGCGAGATGCAGAACCGGCTGTTCGAACGGCTGGGCGGCTGGGCGATGCTGGGCGATGCCGATCTGCGCTGCGCGCTGCACGAACTTGGCGTGGATGGCCCGATAGAGGCCGCACTGCTGCGCGAGGCGCGGCGGCTTTTCGCGCGCGCGATCGAGACGCCCGGCGGGCTGAAAATCCAGACCATCCATTCCTTCTGCGCGTCCCTCTTGCGGCGGTTCCCGCTGGAGGCGGGCGTCTCGCCGCAATTCGCCGAGATGGATGACCGCGCGGCGCGGCGTCTGCGGGCCGAGATCGTCGAGGAGATGGCCGAGGGGCCGGAGGCGGCGGTCTTTGCCGGGCTGGCGCGGTTCCACGCCGACGAAGACCTGGACACCCTGACCGCCGAGATCGCGGGACAGCGCGACCGCTTTTCCGCGGCCGGGGATGCGGATGCGATCTGGCGGCTGTTCGGGCTGGCGCCGGGGTTCGATGCGGCGGCCCTGATGGCGCAGGTTCTGACGGGGACCGAGGCCGATCTGATGTCATCGCTGCTGCCCGCCCTGCGTGCGGGAAGCTCGAGCGATCAGAAGGATGCGGTGCGCCTTGCCGCGCTGGATCTGACCCGGCCCGATACGGCGCTTCTGGCCGGGCTTGAGGCGGTCTTCCTGACCGGCCCGGGCGCCAAGCAGCCGTTTTCGGCCAAGACAGGGTCGTTTCCGACCAAGGC
>NZ_DSDD01000304.1:0-19817 GCF_011048875.1 Rhodovulum sp. | reverse complement strand
CTGGACGATCGCATCGCAGCCGCGCTTCCGGCAGAACTCGGGATAGCTGAGGCGGAAGCTGCGCTGGTTGCGGTCGGCATTGATCGTGGCCTGGGCGTATTGGGTTGCGGCCAGCGCGGCCAGTCCGCGCTGGCCGACGCCCGCGCTGGCGGCTTCGCGGGCGAAGTCGCGTTTCCAGGCGTCGAAGCCCTCGGCGCTGTCCCCGCAAGGTGTGGCGGTCGCCGGTCCGGCCAGGCAGAGCGCGGCAAGGGCAAGGGCGAAGGCACTGATTCGCATGGATTTCCTCCGGTCGGTTCGGAGGAAGACTAGCGCGTCAACCGGCATTGCCCAATGCCCTGAATCGTCGGGTTGCGATTTCGTCCTGACGGGGTGGCGGGGCTGCCATCGCGCGCCGAAACCTTCGCGTGCCGCCGCAGGACTGTGCAAGTCGGCGCAAAGAGCGCCCTGATTGCAGGCAGATCATGTCCAGGCAGAAAAAAGGCCGAGCAAAAGCTCGGCCCAAGTCCAACAGGGAGGTAAAGACGAAAGCAATGTTCCGCCTTCATCAACGCAGTTATGGACGCGCTGGCGCAGGTTCAAGGCGAAAATCGTTGCCGGACCGCATGCCCGTCATGCGTGTGACAGATATCTCACAATCCTGTCGTGTCTTTTTCGCGCTGGCGCTTTTCGGTGATCTGTTCGGTGATGAACTCGCGAAAGGCTGCGATCCTGCGGGAGGCGCGCAATTCCTCGGGATAGGCCAGGAAGACCGGAACCTCGCTAGATTCGATATTGGGCAGCACCCGGACAAGCTGCGGGTGATCCTCGGTCACATAATCGGGCAGCACCCCGATCCCCAGCCCGTTCAGCACCGCCTGGAGCACGCCGAAATAGTTGTTCACCGTCAGGGTGGAACGGATCCGGTGGGTCATCAACTCCTGAACCAGCCGCGCACCGGCGCTGACCTGGGCTGTGGTGGTGTTCTGGCAGATCAGCCGGTGCTCGCCGAGATCGTCGAGGCTGGTGGGTGTGCCCTGGGCATCGAGATAGGGTTGCACCGCATAAAGCTGCATCCGCACGCCCATCAGGCGCAGGCGGATCAGGTCGGCCTGACTGGGCTCCTTCATTCGGATGGCGACATCGGCCTCGCGCATCGGCAGGTCGAGCACCTGTTCGGACAGCATCAGGTCGATGCGCAACTCTGGGTGGCGCTCGTAGAGGATCGGCAGGCGCTTGGCCAGCCAGAGCGAGCCGAAGCCGGTGGTGGTGGTCACGCGCAATTCGCCGAAGACCTCTTCGACGCTGTCGCGGATGCGGGCGACGGCGGCCTCGAGACGCTTGCTCATCGCGGTGGTGGCGTCGAACAGCAATTCGCCCTGCTCGGTCAGGATCAGTCCCCGCGCATGCCGGTGAAACAGGGTCGAGCCGAGACTGTCCTCGAGCGCGCGGATCTGGCGGCTGACGGCGGATTGCGACAGGTGCAGCGTCTCGCCCGCATGGGTGAGGCTGCCCGCGTCGGCGACCGCGTGGAAGATCCGAAGCTTGTCCCAGTCCATCATGCAAATCCTGCAATGCCGCCATGCACGGCCGCGCCGCAGTCCTACAGGTGGGCCCTTGGTCATTGCAAACCAAGATCTGGCGTGGATTTGATTTTGTAGGTCATGGTTTTTGACCTACTATGGATGCAAGCACGCCAGGGGAGGGGCACGCATGATCCGTCAGGATGTCAGCCTTCACGATCGCTATGATCTGGCGAAATCGCCCGTGTTGCTGAACGGCACCCAGGCGCTGGTCCGGCTGATGCTGATGCAAAAGGCGCGCGACCGGGCGGCGGGGCTGAACACCGCCGGTTACGTCACCGGCTATCGTGGCTCGCCGTTGGGAGCGGTGGACATGACGATGGCCCGTGCGAAGGCCGATTTGCAGGCGGCGGATGTGCTTTTCCAGCCGGGGCTGAACGAGGATCTGGCGGCCACGGCGCTGTGGGGCACGCAGCAGGCGGAACTGCGCGGCGAGGGCCGGTTCGATGGCGTCTTCGGGCTGTGGTACGGCAAGGGCCCGGGGGTGGACCGGTCGGGCGACGTGATGCGGCATGCGAACATGGCCGGAACCTCGCCCCATGGCGGGGTGCTGATGGCGATGGGAGACGACCACACGGGCGAGTCTTCGACCACCTGCCACCAGTCCGACTGGGCGATGGTCGATGTCTACATGCCGGTGCTGTCGCCCGCGGGGGTGCAGGAAATCCTCGATTTCGGGCTTTACGGGTATCAACTGTCGCGCTTCGCCGGGGTCTGGGTGGGGCTCAAGCTGATGAAGGACACGGTCGAGGTGACCTCCGTGGTGGATGGCCGCCCGGACCGCATGGCCTTCGTCACCCCCGACTTTCCGATGCCGGAGGGCGGGCTGAACATCCGTCTTGGCGATCACTGGGTCGCGCAGGAAGCGCGCATGATCGACCACAAGCGCTTCGCGGCCGAGGCTTTCGCCCATGCCAACCGGATCGACCGGCGCGTCTGGGGGAAACCGGGGGCCAGGATCGGGCTGGTCGCGGCGGGCAAGAACTGGCTGGACCTGGTGCACGCGCTGGGGCTTCTGGGCATCGACGAGGCAGAGGCCGAGCGGCTGGGGATCAGCACCTACAAGGTGGGCCAGACCTTTCCGCTGGACATGAAGGGCTTTGCCGAGTTCGCCGAGGGGCTGGACCTGATCGTGGTGGTCGAGGAGAAGCGGAAACTCATCGAGGTGCAGGCCAAGGAGGCGATCTTTCACAACCGCCGCGGCCGGCGCATCTATGGCTGGAAGAATGACCGCGACGAGGAACTGTTCCCGACCCGCTTTGCGCTGGACCCGGTGCTGATCGCCGAGAAGCTAGGCGAGGTGCTGATCGAGGAGGGGCGCGGGTCCGACGGGCTGGTGGCCGCGCTGGAGCGGATCCGCGCGGCGCGGCGGGCGGACAATGCGCAGGACATGGCCGCGCGGCTGCCCTATTTCTGCGCGGGCTGTCCGCATAACAGCTCGACCCGGCTGCCCGAGGGCGCGCGCGCCTATGCCGGGATCGGCTGTCACATCATGGCGATGTGGATGGATCGCGAGACATCCGGCTACACCCATATGGGCGCCGAGGGGGCGAACTGGATCGGCGAGGCGCCGTTCTCGACGCGGCCCCACGTGTTCCAGAACCTGGGCGACGGCACCTACAACCATTCGGGGCGGCTGGCGATCCATGCCGCCGTCGCGGCGGGTGTGAACATCACCTACAAGATCCTATACAACGACGCGGTTGCCATGACCGGCGGGCAGACCAACGACGGCGGGCTGACGGCGCAGCAGATCGTGGCGGAACTGGTCGCGGCGGGGGTGAGGAAGGTCGAGGTGGTCTACGACGAGAAGGAGGACCTTGACCCGCGCAGCTTTCCGGCCGGCGTGGCCTGCCATCCCCGCGCCGAATTGATGGCGGTTCAGGAAAGGCTGCGCAACATCAAGGGCGTGACGGCCCTTGTTTATGTGCAGACCTGCGCCGCCGAGAAGCGCCGCCGCCGCAAGAAGGGCGCCTTTCCCGACCCGGATGTGCGGGTGTTCATCAACACCGATGTCTGCGAGGGCTGCGGCGATTGCGGGGTGCAGTCGAACTGCGTGGCCATCGTGCCGGTCGAGACCGAGTTCGGCCGCAAGCGCGCCATCGACCAGTCCGCCTGCAACAAGGATTTCTCCTGCCTCAAGGGATTTTGCCCCAGCTTCGTCACGCTGAAGGGCGCGGCGGTCAGGAAGGAGGCGTCGGCCGAGATCGAGATCGGCGAGTTTCCCGACCCGGTTCTTCCCCGGATTGAGGGCACCTGGAACGTGGTCATCACCGGGGTCGGGGGCACGGGGGCCGTGACCATCGGCGCGATCCTCGCCATGGCCGCCCATGTCGAGGGCAAGGGCGCGGGCATGATGGAGATGGCGGGCCTCGCCCAGAAGGGCGGCGCGGTGCATATCCATTGCCGGATCGCCGAGACGCCCGCCGGGATCAGCGCGATCCGGGTGGCGACCGGCGAGGCCGATGCGGTGATCGGTGGCGACCTGGTGGTGACGGCGGGGGCGAGGACCATCGGGCTGATGACCACGGGCCGCGCGGGCGCGGTGGTCAATTCCCATGACATCGTGACCGGCGCCTTCACCCGTGACCCTGAGTTCCGCGTGCCGTCCGACCGGCTGGAACTGGCCCTTCGGGCGCGTCTGAAGGACGGGGTGCAATTCCTTGATGCGACAGAGCTTTCGCGCTGCCTGATGGGCGACACGATCTATGCCAACATGATCGTCACAGGTGCCGCCTGGCAGCGGGGCCTGCTGCCGCTGTCCCGGGACGCGATGGTGCGGGCGATCGAGCTGAACGGGGCGGGCGTCGCGGGTAACCTGCGCGCCTTCGAGATCGGCCGCTGGGCGGTGCTGACCCCCGAAGCGGCGGCCCGGGTGATCGCGGCCCGGACGGTTGCAAAGCCGAAAAGCCTTGCCGAAAGGATCGCCTTGCGCGAGGCGCACCTCGCGGCCTACCAGTCGGCCCGGCTGGCCCGGCGCTACCGCCGCCTTGTCGACCGCGCCGAGGATCCGCGGCTGAAGGAGGCGGTGGCGAAAGGGTATCACAAGCTGCTGGCCTACAAGGACGAATACGAGGTCGCGCGGCTGCACCTGGAGACCGCCGCCAAGGCGCGGGCCGAGTTCTCGGGCGATTTCGAGATCACCTGGCTGCTGGCGCCGCCGTTCCTGGGTGGCAAGGGACCGGACGGGCGGCCCGCCAAGCGCGCCTTCGGGCCTTGGATGGGGCGGGCGTTCCGGGTGCTGGCGGGGATGCGAAGGCTGCGGGGCACGCCGTTCGATCCGTTCGGCTGGCAGGGCGAGCGCCGCCGCGAGCGCGCCGCGATCCGGCGCTATGAGGCCGACATGCACGAGGTTCTGGCCGCGCTGACGCCAGAGCGTCTTGAGGCCGCCGTGGCCCTGGCCAAATTGCCGCTTTCGGTCAAGGGCTTCGGCCCGGTCAAGGCGAAGGCCGAGGCCGAGGCGGCGGAACGGCGCGCGGACTTGCTGGCCGCGTTCCGGGCGGGGGGAATGGCGCTGCGGCAGGCGGCTGAATAGCGGGTGGGTCCGTCGCGCGCATTGCGGCGATGGATTTCCGTCACAACTCGACTTATGAGTGGGAAAACAGCCCCGGGCACCGCCGCTCCGGCGGCCCTTCCCGGGCGCCACGCACAGCGCAAGAGGCAGGCCATGGCAGTGGGTGTGTTCGATTCCGGTCTTGGGGGGTTGACGGTGCTGGACGCCGTCGCGCGGCGTCTGCCCGACGTGCCCTTCGTCTATTTCGGCGACAATGCGCATGCGCCCTATGGGGTGCGCGACGCCGAGGACGTTTACCGGCTGACCACGGCGGGCGTGAGCCGGCTGTTCGAGGCCGGCTGCGATCTGGTGATCCTGGCCTGCAACACGGCGTCCGCCGCGGCGCTGCGGCGGATGCAGGAAAGCTGGGTGCCGAAGGACAAGCGGGTGCTGGGTGTGTTTGTCCCGCTGATCGAGGCGCTGACCGAACGGCAATGGGGCGACAATTCCCCCCCGCGCGAGGTGGCGATCAAGCATGTGGCGCTGTTTGCCACGCCCGCGACGGTCGCGAGCCGCGCGTTCCAGCGTGAACTGGCCTTTCGTGCCATCGGTGTCGATGTCGAGGCCCAGCCCTGCGGCGGCGTGGTCGATGCGATCGAGCAGGGCGACGAGATGCTGGCCGAGGCGCTGGTGCGCTCCCATGTCGAGGCGCTGAAACGGCGGATGCCGCATCCGGAGGTCGCGATCCTGGGCTGCACGCATTATCCCCTGATGGAGCGCGCCTTTCAGGATGCGCTGGGCCCCGAGGTGCGGGTCTATTCGCAGGCGAATCTGGTGGCCGAAAGCCTGGCCGATTACCTGGGCCGCCATCCCGGCATGCCGGGGCCGGGCACCGAATCGATGTTCCTGACCACGGGCGATCCGGCGGCGGTGTCGAACAAGGCCACGCAATTCCTGCGCCGCCGCATCGAATTCCGTGCCGCGTGATTGCGGGCGTGGCCCGTCGCGTCTGGACCCCCATCCGTCACCAGCGGAGAGCGCAAGATGACCCATTCCGTCGCCATCCTGGGTGCCTCGGGCTATACCGGGGCCGAACTCGTCCGGCTGATCGCCACCCATCCCGGCATGCGGATCGTGGCGCTGTCGGGCGAGCGCAAGGCGGGCCAGCCCATGGCCGCGGTGTTTCCGCATCTGCGTCACCTGGACCTGCCCGATCTGGTGCGGATCGAGGAGATCGACTTCTCGGCGGTCGATCTGTGCTTTTGTGCGCTGCCCCATGCCACCAGCCAGGAGGTGATCCGGGCGCTGCCGCGCAGCCTGAAGATCGTGGACCTGTCGGCGGATTTCCGGCTGCGCGATCCGGCGGTGTACGAGAAATGGTATGGCAAGCCCCATGCCGCGCCCGAATTGCAGGCCGAGGCGGTCTATGGGCTGACCGAGTTCTATCGCGACGAGATCCGCGCCGCCCGGCTGGTCGCGGGCACGGGCTGCAACGCGGCGGCCGGGCAATATGCGCTGATCCCGCTGATCCGGGCGGAGGTGATCGATCTCGACGACATCGCCATCGACCTCAAGGCGGGGGTGTCGGGCGCGGGCCGCGCGCTGAAGGAGAACCTGCTGCATGCCGAACTGTCCGAGGGGTTCCATGCCTATGCGGTCGGCGGCAGCCACCGGCATCTGGGCGAGTTCGACCAGGAGTTCAGCCGCGCGGCCGGCCGCAGGGTCGAGGTGCAGTTCACCCCCCACCTGATTCCGGCCAACCGCGGCATCCTGGCGACGTGCTGGCTGAAAGGTGATCCGCAGGCGGTTCATTCGGTCTTGGCAACGGCGTATGAAGGTGAGACTTTCATTCAGGTTTTGCCGTTCGGCGAACACCCCTCGACCCGGCACGTGCGCGGATCCAACTTCGTGCATGTCGGCGTGGTGGGGGACCGGCGGCCGGGCCGGGCGGTGGTGTTTGCCGCGCTCGACAACCTGACCAAGGGCTCGTCGGGGCAGGCGCTGCAGAACGCCAACCTGATGCTGGAGATCGCGGAGGAGACGGGGCTGATGCTGGCGCCGTGCTTCCCCTGATGGAGAGAGACGGATGCGCAGACTGAAGAAGCAACGGCGGATACAGATCATCGTGGTGGCCTTTGTGGTGCTGGGTCTGTCGACCGCCCTGATCGGCTATGCCATGCGGGACGGGATCAACTTCTTTCGCTCGCCCAGCCAGGTCGTGGCCGCGCCGCCCGCGCCGACCGAGGTGTTCCGCATCGGCGGGCTGGTCGAGGAAGGCAGCATTCAGCGCGGGCAGGGCGAGACGATCCGCTTTTCCGTGACAGATGGCGGGGCGGCGGTCCCTGTCACCTATACCGGCGTGCTGCCCGACCTGTTCGCCGAGAACCAGGGCATGGTGGGGACCGGTCGGCTGATCGACGGGGTGTTCGTGGCGCATGAGATTCTGGCCAAGCATGACGAAAGCTACATGCCGCGCGAGGTCGTGGACGCGCTGAAGGAACAGGGTGTCTACCGCCATGCCGAGGGCGAGGCGTCCGGCGGCACCTGAGCCCTCGTCCCGGGCCGTTGCACCAGCGCACGGTGGTCTCGGGCCGCGTTAACCGCGATTGGTACAATATGCCCCCCGCTTCGATTGACGAACGGGGGGCCTTCATGCGCACCGTCAGAGAGCTTGCGGAACAGATCGTCGCCCGGGAGGGCGGCTTTGTGAACGACCCCGACGATCCCGGGGGGGCCACGAATTACGGGGTAACGCTGCGCACGCTCAAGGCGCTGGGGATCGACAAGACCGGCGACGGCAGGGTGACCGAGGCGGATGTCCGCGCGCTGACCCGCGAGGATGCGGTCGCAATCTTCATCGAGCATCATTTCCATCGTCCGCGTATCCACATGCTGCCCGGGCTGTTGCATGCGTCGGTCTTCGACATGTATGTGAACGCGGGCGGAAACGCGGTGAAGATCCTGCAACGGCTGTTCAACGACATGGGCCAGCGGATCGCTGTCGATGGCGTGATCGGGCCGAAGACCGCGCTTGCCGCCGAAATCGCCGCCGCCGCCGCGCCCGAGCATATTGTCGACGCCTATGGCATCGCCCGGCGCAATTATTACTACGCCATCGCCGATGAGCGGCCCGCCAGCCGCAAGTTCGTCCGGCGCCGCGATGGCGGCAAGGGCGGCTGGATCGTCCGTGCAGAGGAATTCATTTCGGTCCGCTACCACCTGAGCGAGGCCGAGCACCGGGAAAGGACGTCGAAATGGGGCTGAAATTCGGGCTTGCCAACGTGCTGTTCGGGGTCGGGCGCAATGTCATCACCGAGACGGCCGAGGTCTTTCGCGTGAA
Organism: Rhodovulum sp.; assembly: GCF_011048875.1. Taxonomy (NCBI): domain Bacteria; kingdom Pseudomonadati; phylum Pseudomonadota; class Alphaproteobacteria; order Rhodobacterales; family Paracoccaceae; genus Rhodovulum; species Rhodovulum sp. Next base: position 11,425 of record NZ_DSDD01000304.1, on the reverse strand, counting down.
TGCCGAGGCCGCCGATCAGCGCGCGGCGGATCTGCAGCGTGCCGCGCTGGAGCAGTTCGGCCATGAATTCGCCCATCCCCGGCGCTGCCTGTTCGACCGGCTGGTGGATGGCATGAACCGCCTGCCGCGCCCGTTCCTGGCGCTCGGGACGGTGTTCCTGCTGGTCTCGGCGATGGTCGATCCGATCTGGTTCTCGTCACGGATGCAGGGGATCGCGCTGGTGCCCGAGCCGCTGTGGTGGCTTCTGGGAGCGATCATCAGCTTCTATTTCGGCTCTCGCTACCAGGCCAAGGGGCAGGAGTTCCAGCGCTCGATCGCCGAGACCATGGCGCGTAGCGCCTCGGTTCTGGAGAACCTGCGCGCTCTGGACCAGCTTGAAAAATCCGCGACCGCCGCGCCGCGGCAGCCCGCTGCGCCCGCCACCGCTGCGGCACCGGTCGATCCGGGTCCGGCACCGGTGTCGGCCCCGGGGCCTGTGGCGGGGTCGAACCCTGCGCTCGACGCCTGGAGATCGACGCAATGAGCTTCGCGTTCGTCACCGATCTTTGCGTGCTGGGGGCGCTTGGTGCCATGGCCGCCTTCCGGAAACACGACCGGACCGAGCCCCCGGGCAGCGCGTTGGTGCTTGCGCTGGTTGGGGTCGGCCTGGTGGTGGCGCTGTTCCAGGGCGGCGGGCCTCTCCGTCAGCCCCGCCTGCGCCGCCGGGGACGGTCCGGGCTGTCGGAATCGCCGGTTCCGTCCGAGGCCGAGGAAAAGCCGCCGAGCCGCGCGGCGATCTCGTCGAGGCTGGGGCGCGGGCCGGGGGGGCGGGTTTCGAGGGCTGTGCGCATGGCGCGCAGGTGGTCGGGCGTGGTGCCGCAGCAGCCACCGATGATCCGCGCCCCGCAATCGCGCGCAAGCACCGCGTAATCGGCCATCAGTTCGGGCGTGCCGTCGTAACGGATATGCCCATCGTGGTATTTCGGAATGCCCGCATTGCCCTTGGCGATGATCGGCCGTTCCGATCCGGCCGCGGCAAAGCCCAGCACCGTGCGCAGCAGGTCGGACGCGCCGACGCCGCAATTCGCGCCGAAGGCAACGGGTTTCCAGGCAAGCCGTTCCACCAGTTCGACCAGATCGGCCGCGGTCAGGCCCATCATGGTGCGGCCCGCGGTGTCGAAGTTCATCGTGCCGCACCAGGGCATGTCGGCCAGCCGGGCGGCCTCGGCGGCGGCCTTGTACTCGTCGGCCGCGCTGATCGTCTCGACCCAGAGGATATCGGCGCCGCCGGCCTTGAGCGCCACGGCCTGCTCGTGGAAGATCTCGACCGCCGAGGCGAAGGACAGCGGCCCCATCGGCTCCATGATCTCGCCGGTCGGCCCCATCGACCCCGCCACGACGACACGACGGCCCGCGGTATCCGCCACCTCGCGGCCCAGTTCGGCGGCAACACGGTTCAGCTCGCCCACCCGGGTATGAGCGTCATGCAGTTTCAGCCGCGCGGCGTTGCCGCCGAAGGAATTGGTCAGGAAGATGTCCGATCCCGCCTGAACCGCGCTGCGACAGAGCGCGCGGATCGCGTCGGGCCGGTCGGTATTCCAGAGTTCCGGTGCCTCGCCCGAGGACAGCCCGATATTGAAAAGATTGGTCCCCGTGGCGCCGTCGGCCATCAGCCAGTCGCGGGACGCGAGCAGGTCGGAAAGCGCGTCGGTCATCGGTCACGTCCTTTGCGAAAAGGTGCGGCGGCCCGCCGGAGGGCGCCGCCGGTCGCGATCGAGGGAACGGGGCACGCGCCCGGCGGGGGGCTTGCCCGTTCACCGCGGCGCGAGCGCCTCAGGTTTCGTTCATGATCTGGTCCTTGGCGACAGCCATCAGTTCGGACATCTTGGCGCGGATCGTCGCCTCGTCGGCACGGTCGCCGAGATCGCCGGCCACCTTGCGAAAGACGTCTTCCTCGCCGGGTTCCTCGAAATCGCTCTTGACCACCTGCCTGGCGTATTCGAGCGCGGCATCTTCCGACATCCCCATCAACTCTGCCGCCCAGAGGCCCAGAAGCTTGTTGCGTCGGGCCTCGGCCCTGAACTGAAGTTCGGAGTCATGGGCGAATTTGTTCTCGAAAGCGTTCTCGCGATCTTCGAAGGTGGTCATTGGGGTCTGGCCCTCCTGGGATTCCGCATTCGAAAGCCATTTAAGGGAAGAACGCCCCTATGCCTAGGGGCAGCCTGCCCTTCGGGCACGGTTCTCCGCCCCCCGGGTCATCATCCTCGGGCCGAGCGGCGCTCGGTCTCGCTGCGCAGGGCCGCCAGCCCGCGCCGCAGCCCGGCATTCAGCGCGCGTTCGGTCAGCCCCGGCAGGAGGTGCGCAAGGCCCGAGGCCACGGAGGCCTCGATGGTGGCCAGCGTTCCCCCGTCGCGCGGCGCGAGTGTGAGCAGATAGCCGGCCTGTAGCTCGCCGGCGCGTTCGATCCAGCCGATGCTGCCACAGGGTTCCAGCCGGGCGATCCGTGCGCACAGGGTCAGCCCGCGCGCATTGGTCCAGATCAGGGACGCGCCATAGGCAAGGGGGCCGCCGACATTCACCCTGCGGATGGCGACGTTCCAGGCGGGCCAGCTTTCGAAATCGGTGAGGGTATGCCAGACCCGTTCGCGGTCGGCTTGTATGAACTCCTGTGCGAAGGTTCGCACAGGGGCTGCGTGATCGACCATGGGCCGGTCCATCAGCTTTCCTTTCGGCCCATACCAGGGCTTGGCAAGTCACGCCCTGCAACCAAAGCGCGAACGGATTTCTACCACTGCGAGAGTTTCTGCCGCCGCAGAATGCAGGCGTCAACGCATACATTAGTCTCGGGTGGCACGATATGGGGCAAGGCGTGGCACCGCGGTCGTCCCCTGATCGTGCAACCGGGCCCGCCTGCGCCGTCTTGCGGCAGGACCGTCCTTGCCCTAAAAGCGCAGCACAGATGCGCGGGGCGGTCGTCTCCCGCGCCGTCCGGATTCGGAGTATCCATGGCAAGGCGCAAGAAGATCTACGAGGGCAAGGCGAAGATCCTGTACGAAGGCCCCGAGCCCGGGACGCTGGTGCAATATTTCAAGGACGACGCCACCGCCTTCAACGCCGAGAAGCATGACGTGATCGAGGGCAAGGGCGTGCTGAACAACCGCCTTTCCGAGTTCTTCATGACCGGGCTGAACGCGATCGGGGTGCCGACCCATTTCATCAAGCGGCTGAACATGCGTGAGCAGTTGGTCCGCCAGGTCGAGATCATCCCGCTGGAAGTCGTGGTGCGCAACACCGCCGCCGGGTCGATGTCCAAGCGCCTGGGCATCGAGGAGGGCACCCCGCTGCCGCGCCCGATCGTCGAGTTCTACTTCAAGGACGATGCGCTGGGCGATCCGATGGTGACCGAGGAGCATATCATCGCCTTCGGCTGGGCCAGCCAGCAGGATCTGGACGACATGGTGGCGCTGTCGCTGCGGGTGAACGACTTCCTGTCGGGCGCGATGATGGCGGTCGGCATCAAGCTGGTGGATTTCAAGATCGAGATCGGCCGGATCTGGGACGGCGACTTCATGCGCCTTGTCGTCGCCGACGAGATCAGCCCCGACAGCTGTCGGCTGTGGGATGTCAAGACCGGCCAGCATCTGGACAAGGACGTGTTCCGCCGCGATCTGGGCAGCCTCACGGATGCCTATTCCGAGGTCGCCCGGCGGTTGGGCGTGCTGCCCACGAACGTCACCCACGCATCGAAGCCGACCCTGATCAATTGAAAGGGCAAGCGTGTCCGGCTTGTGTCATCACAAACCCGCCCCGGACATGATCCCACACGCGACGGCGCCCGCGGCAAGCACAGGCGCAGGTGATCCCAGAGGACGGGCGGGGGCGGCAGGGCCGCCCGCGACCCGGGCAAGGCCCCGGGCAAGGGTCCGGGCAAGTCAAGGAAGGACGACAGGATGAAGGCCCGCGTGCATGTTATGCTGAAGGATGGCGTTCTGGACCCACAGGGTCAGGCCGTGGCGCATGCGCTGGGCACGCTGGGCTTTCAGGGGGTGGGCGAGGTGCGCCAGGGCAAGGTGATCGACCTGGACCTCGCCGAGACCGACCGCGCCGCCGCCGAGGCGCAGGTGCGCGAGATGTGCGAGAAGCTGCTCGCGAACACGGTGATCGAGCGTTTCGACATCGAGATCGGTTGAGGACGAGGACCGTGATGAAAGCTGCCGTTCTCGTCTTTCCCGGTTCCAACTGCGACCGCGATCTGGCCGTGGCCTTCCGCAATGCGGGCGCCGAGGTCGCGATGGTCTGGCATAAGGACAATGCGCTGCCTGCGGATGTCGATGTCGTCGGCATCCCCGGCGGGTTCTCGTTCGGCGACTACCTGCGGTGCGGCGCGATTGCCGCGCGCTCGCCGATCACCCGCGCGGTGATCGAGCACACCCATCGCGGCGGCTATGCGCTGGGCATCTGCAACGGCTTTCAGGTGCTGACCGAGACCGGCATCCTGCCCGGTGCGCTGATGCGCAATGCGGGGCTGAAATTCATATGCAAGCCCGTCGATCTGACGGTCGAGACCGCCGACAGCGCCTTTACCGCCTGCTACGCAAGGGGGCAGGGGATTACCATTCCCATCGCCCATCACGACGGAAACTACGTCGCCGATGCCGATCTGGTGGCGCGGCTGCGCGACGAGGATCGCATCGCGTTCACCTATCGGGACAATCCCAACGGCTCTACCGACGGGATTGCCGGGATCCTGTCGGAAAACCGTCGGGTTCTCGGGTTGATGCCGCATCCCGAACGCGCCGCCGAGCCAGCCCATGGCGGCACGGACGGGGCGGCGCTTTTCCGCTCGCTTGTCGGTGCGCTTGCGCTGGCCTGAGCGGGGCGCGCTTGAGCGCGGCCGCGCCGAAGCGTAACCTGTCCGCATGCTGGGTACCCTTCACCAGTCGACGATCGTCCGCCCGAAAGGGGTGGGCGGCTGGGGCAAGCGCTTCGCGTTGCTCCTGCTGGTGGCGGTTGCCGTGGCGACGGTCTGGGTTACCAATACCTGGCTGACCGAGCGGTTCACCGAGAATACCCGCAACCGCGCGCAGGTCCGGCTGGCGCTGTATTCGGGCAGCGTGGTCAGCGAGTTGCAGCGCGCCTCGGTGGTGCCGCTGTTGCTGTCTCGCGATCCGATGCTGATCCAGGCACTGGACAGCGGCGATTTCTCGCAAAGCTCGCAGCGGCTGATCTCCTATGTGGACGAGATCGGCGCGGCCTCGCTGATGCTTCTGGACAATGCCGGCCGGGTGGTTGCGGCGACCGACCGTGCGCAGATCGGCACCGACCTGCGCGGCGCGCCCTTTTTCGTCGAGGCCCAGCGTTCCAACGATACCGTGTTCATCACCTCGCGCACCGAGGCGGGCGCGTTCTCCTTCACGCATTCCCGTGCGATCACCTCCGAGGGCCGCAGGGCCGGCGTCATCGTGGTGGGCGTCGATCTGGCCAAGTTCGAGAAGAGCTGGGCGGGCATCGCGGATGCGATCATCGTCACCGACAGCGAGGGGCAGATCATCCTGTCCACCGAGCCGCGCTGGCGCGGGCGCACGGTCGACGAGGCGCTGGCCGTGCGCTCGCCGCCCTCGGCGATCCGGCGCGCGCTGCAGGTGACGGCCGATTGGGGCGCCTTGCCGCCCGATGCCTATCTGATGGGCGAGGCGGTGATGCGCAACGAGGCGCGCGTTCCCTTCCGCGGCTGGCGGATCGTCTCGTTTACCACCTATGTCTCGGTGCGCGAGAAGGTCAACGCGGTCCTTGCGCTGGAGATCATGGGCTTTGCCATCCTGCTGGCGGGCACCTTTTACCTGATGTCGCGGCGCGCGCAGTCGCGGTCGAAGGTGTTCCAGCGCGAGACCGCCGAATTGCGCGAGCTGAATGCGCGGCTGCAGCGCGAGATCGCCGAGCGCGAGCGTGCCGAGCAGAACCTGCAGGTCGCCGAGCAGACATTGGCGCAAAGTTCGAAACTGGCCGCGCTGGGCGAGATGTCGGCCGCGGTCAGCCACGAGTTGAACCAGCCGCTGGCGGCGATGAAGACCTATCTGGCGGGTGCGCGGCTTCTGTTGCAGCGCAAGCGTCCCGACGAGGCGCTGTCGTCCTTCCAGCGGATCGATGACCTGATCGAGCGGATGGGGGCGATCACCCGCCAGCTGAAGAGCTATGCCCGCAAGGGCGGCGATGCGTTCGAGCCGCTGGACGTGCGCTCCTGCGTGTCGGGCGCATTGTCGATGATGGAGCCCCAGCTGAAGCGCTGCAAGGTCACGATCACCCGGACCCTGCCGCGCGAGCCGGTGATGGTGATGGCCGACCGGGTTCGGCTGGAACAGGTGATCATCAACCTGCTGCGCAACGCGCTGGACGCCACGCGCGACTCGGCCGAGCCGCAGGTCGATGTCATCCTGTCGGCCGGCGAGACCGCGACGCTGACGGTGCGCGACAACGGTCACGGGATCAAGGATCTGGACCGGCTGTTCGAGCCCTTCTACACCACCAAGCAGCCCGGCGACGGTGTCGGGCTGGGCCTTGCTATCTCGTCGGGGATCGTCAACGACCTCGGCGGTCGACTGACCGCGCGCAACGGGCGCGAGGGCGGGGCTGTATTCGAAGTTCAGCTCCCGATACTGAACCGGGACATGGAAGCTGCGGAATAAGGACCAGGAATGCCACAGGCCATGAAAATCGCCATCGTCGACGACGAGCAGGACATGCGACAGTCGATCAGCCAGTGGCTGGCGCTGAGCGGGTTCGAGACCGCCACCTTCGCCCGCGCCGAGGACGCGCTTAAGGAGATCGGTTCCGATTTCCCGGGCGTCGTCGTCACCGACATCAAGATGCCGGGCATGGACGGGCTCTCGTTCCTGAAGAAGCTGATGAGCCTCGATTCCACGCTGCCGGTGATCATGATCACTGGCCATGGCGATGTGCCCATGGCGGTCGAGGCGATGCGGATCGGCGCCTATGACTTCATGGAGAAGCCGTTCAACCCCGACCGCATGACGGAACTGGTCAAGCGGGCGAGCCAGGCGCGGCGGCTTGTTCTGGACAACCGGGCGCTGCGTCGCGAATTGAGCGACGGCTCGGTGCTGGTCAAGAAGCTGATGGGCTCTTCCCCGGTGATGGAGCGGCTGCGCGAGGATATTCTTGATCTGGGACAGGCGGATGGTCATGTGCTGATCGACGGCGAGACCGGCACCGGCAAGACGCTGGTGGCGCATGCGCTGCATGCGGTCGGTCCCCGGGCGGGCAGGAAATTCGTGCAGATCGCCTGTGCGGCCTGCGATCCCAACGCATTGTCGGCACGGCTGTTCGGCCCGGTCGAGGAAGGCGGCGCGCTTCCGGCGGTCGAGGAGGCCCGCGGCGGCACGCTGTGCCTTGAGGATGTCGAGGCGCTGTCGCCCGCCTTGCAGGCGCGGCTTCTGACCTTCATCAACGATCAGGGCAGTCCTGCGGAGACGCGCATCATCGCGGTATCGAACCTGCAGGAGCAGGACAAGACCGTCGAGGACGTGCTGCGTCCCGACCTTTACTACCGGCTTGCGGCGATGAAGATCACCCTGCCGCCGCTGCGCAACAGGGGTGAGGATATCCTGACGCTGTTCAACCGCCTGTCCGAACAATTCTCCGAGGAATACGGCTGCGACGCTCCCGAGGTGACCGCCCAGGAGGCCGCGCAACTGATGCAGGCGCCCTGGCCCGGCAACGTGCGCCAGCTGATCAATATCGCCGAACGCGCGGTGCTGCAGAGTCGGCGCGGCTCCGGCACGATCGCCAGCCTGCTGATGGCCGACAACGAGGCGACGCGGCCGGTGATGACGACCGAAGGCAAGCCGCTGAAGGAATATGTCGAGGCCTTCGAACGGATGCTGATCGACAACACGATGCGCCGTCACAAAGGCTCGATCGCGGGCGTCATGGAAGAGCTTTGCCTGCCCCGGCGCACGCTGAACGAGAAGATGGCCAAGTACGGACTCAGCCGCGCCGACTATCTCTGAGGCGGAATCGGCCGGAAAAAGGCATTGTGTTTGGCGGTCAAGTGCCGCTAATGTCGCCCGGCGGTGCATTGTCCTGAGCGACATGCCCCTGCGATGAACGAGTTTCGCTGTTCGCGCGTGCCGCGGCAACATGTCCCGGAGCAGCACGAAACAGACCGATCGGGTTCGACAAGAACCCACAGCATCCCCGGGACCACGGTGGCCGCCGGGTACCACCAACGGATGCCGCGCCCCCACGCGGCATCGGAGACGAACCGCGATGGAGCGCGCCGGACAGGGCAGGCACGGAACGGGAAGGCCAAGCACCGCCCGACGTCCGCTTGCGCGCGCCCACGCCCCAACAAGACACCCACCGCGCCGCGCTGCCCCCCCGGGGTCAGTCGGTCCGCCGTGGTGCAAAGAATTGACATGGCAAAGAAAATGCTCATCGACGCCACCCATGCGGAGGAAACCCGCGTGGTTGTGGTGGACGGATACAAGGTTGACGATTTCGACTTCGAAAGCGTCAACAAACGGCAACTCGCCGGCAATATCTATCTAGCGAAGGTCACCCGCGTGGAGCCTTCGCTCCAGGCGGCCTTCGTGGATTACGGCGGCAACCGCCACGGTTTCCTGGCCTTCTCGGAGATCCATCCGGATTACTACCAGATCCCGGTGGCCGACCGCGAGGCGCTGCTGGCCGAGGAACGCGCGCTCGCCGAGGCGATGGACGAGGACGAGGGGGACGACAAGCCCCGTCCCAAGCGGCGTAGCCGGTCGCGCCGTTCGCCGAAGGACGAGGCGGTGGAGGTCGAGTCCGCCTCCGAGGTCGATGCAGAGGCGCAACCGGAAGGCGAATCGTCCGAGCCCGAGGCGGAGACCGGGGACGACACTCCGCCGTCCGCCACGATGGCGGCTTCGGCCCGCAGTGACGATCCGGTCGAAACCCGCGAACCCGCCAGCATTCCCGGTATGGATGTCGTCGATCTGGGTGAGGAAGGCGTGGCCGCCCTGCCGGTCGAGGATGCCGCCGATGCGGCCAAGCCCCGCCGTCCGAGTCGGCGTCGGCGCAAGCCTGCGCGCAAGTCGGGCGAGGCCCTGGCCGACACCGACGCCCCGTCGCCCGAACCGGTGGCCGAGGAGGGCGAGGACAACAGCGTCGATGTTGTCGAGCGCGATGACCAGATCGAGTCGATCGCCGAGGAGGATGTGACCGAGGAGATCCGCAGGCCCAAGCCGCGACTGCGGCGCTACAAGATCCAGGAGGTCATCAAGGTCCGGCAGATCATGCTGGTGCAGGTGGTCAAGGAAGAGCGCGGCAACAAGGGCGCGGCGCTGACGACCTATCTGAGCCTCGCGGGCCGCTACTGCGTGCTGATGCCGAACACCGCCCGCGGTGGCGGCATCTCGCGCAAGATCACCAATGCCGCGGATCGCAAGAAGCTGAAGGAGATCGCGGCCGAACTTGAGGTGCCCGAAGGCGCCGGCCTCATCATCCGCACGGCGGGGTTGCAGCGGACCAAGTCCGAGATCCGGCGCGACTACGAATACCTTCAGCGTCTGTGGGAACAGATCCGCGATCTGACGCTGAAATCCATCGCGCCCGCGCCGATCTACGAGGAAGGCGACCTGATCAAGCGCTCTATCCGCGATCTCTACTCGCGCGAGATCGACGAGGTGCTGGTCGAGGGCGAGCGCGGCTATCGCGTGGCCAAGGACTTCATGAAGATGATCATGCCGTCCCACGCCAAGAACGTCCGGCATTACACCGGGCAGATGCCTCTGTTCGCGCGCTTCCAGGTGGAAAGCTACCTGTCGTCGATGTTCAACCCGACGGTCCAGTTGAAATCGGGCGGCTACATCGTGATCGGGGTGACCGAGGCGCTGGTGGCGATCGACGTGAACTCGGGCCGGGCGACGAAAGAGGGCTCGATCGAGGAAACCGCGCTCAAGACCAACCTGGAGGCCGCCGAGGAAGTGGCGCGGCAATTGCGGTTGCGCGACCTTGCCGGGCTGATCGTCATCGACTTCATCGACATGGAAGAGCGCAAGCACAACGCCGCCGTCGAGAAGCGCCTGAAGGACAAGCTGAAGAACGACCGCGCCCGCATCCAGATCGGCCGGATCTCGGGCTTCGGCCTCCTGGAGATGAGCCGCCAGCGGCTGCGCCCCGGCATGATCGAGGCGACGACCCAGCCTTGTCCGCATTGCCACGGCACCGGGCTGATCCGGTCCGACGACAACCTTGCGCTGGCGATCCTGCGCCAGCTTGAAGAGGAAGGCGTGCGCGCCCGTTCGCGCGAGGTGCTGCTGAAGGCGCCGATCGGCATCGTGAACTATCTGATGAACCAGAAGCGCGAGCATATCGCCCAGATCGAGGCGCGCTATGGCCTGTCGGTGCGGGTCGAGGCCGATCCGTTCCTGATCTCGCCCGATTTCTCGATCGAGCGGTTCAAGACGGCCACAAGGGCGGTTCCCGAGGTCAGCGCGCCGGTGATCTCGGTCGACACCTCCGACATGCCCGATCTGGCCGAGGAGATCGAGACAGCCGAATCCGAAGCCGCGCCCGCGGCTGAGACGGTTGCCGGGGAAGAAGACAAGCCCAAGAAGCGCCGCCGCCGTCGTCGCCGCAAGAAGCCGGGGCAGACCGACGAGGAGGCGCGGCTGGAAGAGGCGGCGGCCGACGAGGACGAGGCTGGGGAAAGCGCCGCGGGCGAGGCTGAGGCTGCGCAGTCGGCGGATGCGGCCGAGGCCGCAGGCGAGACCGAGACAGCGCCCAAGAAAGGCCGCAGCCGACGCCCGCGCGGGTCCCGGGCAAGCAAACCGGATCCCGCAGCCGAGCCCATGGCGGAGGATGCCGAGGCCGAGGCGACGCCCGAGCCGGAGTCGGCAGAGGCCGCGTCCGACGTTCAGACCGAGGCCGCGGCGATGCCGGAGCCAGAGGCAGCAGAGGCCGCATCCGACATTCAGCCCGAGACCGAAGCCGAGGCCCTGCCCAAGGTCGGGGCAGAGGCAGAGGTGCAGCCCGCACCGGCGCCCGAACTGGTCGAGCAAAGGGACGAATCCGCCAAGGCGGAGCCAGCATCGCGCAAGCGCGGCTGGTGGTCGCTGGGCCGTTAGGGGCAAAAGAAATGGCCCGGTCCCCCTTGGGGGCCGGGTTTTCTAGCCTCTCCGGATCAGGTAAAGCTGCGCGCCATCGCGCTCTTCCATGGCGATGAATTCATGCCCGGCCTCGCGGCAGAAATGCGGGATGTCGATCATGGCCATGGGATCATCGGCCCAAAGCCGCAGCACCCCGCCGGGGTCGATCTGCGAAAGCGCCTTGCGCGCTCTCAGCACGGGCAGAGGGCAACGCAACCCCAGCGCGTCTATTTCGAGTGCCACCACCATCTTCGCGTGCGTAAGGCGCTTGCGGCGTCCTGTCCACGGCTTTGTGAGGCCGG
>NZ_DSDD01000452.1:0-19900 GCF_011048875.1 Rhodovulum sp. | reverse complement strand
GCGGATCAGGTTCAGATCATGCGTCGCCACCAGGATCGCCTTGCCCATGCGGTTCAGTTCGACCAGCAATTGCAGGATGCGCAAGGACATTTCCCAGTCCACATTGCCGGTGGGCTCGTCGGCCAGGATCACGTCTGGGTCCATGATGACCGCACGCGCCAGCGCCGCGCGCTGACGCTCGCCGCCCGAGAGTTGCGGCGGCAGCGCGTCGGTCTGTGCCTGCAGGCCGACCCAGGCCAGCAATTCGCGCAGGTTCTCCGCCTCGGCCGCCACGTCGCGCCCGGCCACCAGCAACGGCAGGCTGACATTCTCGGCCAGCGGCAGGTGGTCCAGAAACTGGCAATCCTGATGCACCACCCCGATCCGGCGCCGCGTGCGCGCCACCGCGTCGCGGTCCATCCCGGCGAGCTCTGCGCCAAAAAGGCGCACCCTTCCGCGTGTGGGCCGCAATTCGGCATAGCACAGTTTCAGCAGCGTCGTCTTGCCCGCGCCCGAGGGGCCGGTCAGGAAATGGAAGGATCCGGGCTGCAAGCGCAGCGATATGCCCGACAGGAGCTGGGCTCCGCCATAGCTGTGGGACACGTCTTCCAGCTCGATCACGGGTCCGCTCCGCCGCTCATCCGGCCACCCTATTGCCCGAGCCCCGGCCCGGTTTCAATCGCCTGCGCCCGCAAAGGCTTTGAATTTCCACCGGGGCTGATACAACATGCCGCAAAACGACAGGCAGGGTCCGTCCCATGGACGGGTCGAGGCAGGGTGCGGAATGCGACTGATTTGCCCGAACTGCAACGCCCAGTATGAGGTCGATGCCGCCGTGATCCCCGACGAGGGGCGCGATGTGCAGTGCTCGAATTGCGGCCATACCTGGTTCCAGCATCCGGCCGGAGCGGATGCCACAAGGCGCGCGCCCGAGGCCGAGGATATCGGCTGGCATGGCGAGACCACGGCCCCGCCGCCGCTGCCCGAGGCCGAACCGGCTCCGGCTTCCGCCGCGCGCCGCGCGCTGGATGCCTCGGTGCTCGACATCCTGCAGGAAGAGGCCGCGCGCGAACGGCGCGCGCGCGCGCAGGAGGCCGCGGCCGACACCTTCGCCGCCCAGCCCGATCTGGGCCTCGACAATGCCCCGCCGCGCAGCCCCGCGCCCGTTGCAGAACCCGCCGCCCCCGCCCGGCCCACGCCTGAACCAGAACCCGCAACCCGCCGCGACCAGTTGCCCGATCTGGCCGAGATCAATGCCAGTCTCGACGCCAGTTCCGACCGTGGCGCCGACAGCATCATCACCGCCGAGGCCGAGGAGACCGCCCGGCGCAGCGGATTCCGGCTGGGCTTTGCGCTTGTCGTGCTGGTCGCAGCGCTGGCGGTGGGCGCCTATGTGATGGCGCCCAGGATCGGCGCGCTGCATCCCGCGCTTGAGGCGCCGATGGCAGGCTATATGGGGGCCATCGACGGTCTTCGGCTATGGCTGCATGCCCTGCTGCCGCGATCGGTAGCTGGCTGACGCCGCGACCGGGCGGAATCAGAACCGGTCCAGCAGCCGCCGCAGATAGTCCAGTTCGATCTCGGGCCGTTCCTGTTCACCCGAGCGGCGACGGATCTCGTCCAGCAATTCGCGCGCGCGCCCCTGCACATCCTCGCCGCGCAGCATCTCCTGTTCCGTGCCGACCCGGCCCATTTGCCCCGTATCGCGACCGAGCGGGTCGCGGCGGTCGCTGCCGGCCTGCGCCTGGCCCATGCCCTCGCCCTGCTGGCCCGGCTGCTGGTTCCGTGCCAGCGCCTCGCCCAGGTTGCGCATTCCCTCGCGCAGCGCCTCCATAGCTTCGGCCTGGCTGTCCAGCGCGCCCGCCAGATCGTCACCGCGCAGCGCGTTTTCGGCCTCGCCCATCGCGCGGCCCGCGCGGTCCAGCGCCTCGCGCGCCGCCTCGCCCTCGGGCGAGCCGCCCAAGCCCGGCAACCCCGCGCGCTGGCGGTCCAGTTCGCGTTGCAGCGCGCGCTGGCGGTCGGCAAGCTGCTGGCCCAGATCGCCCTCGCGCCCCACGGCGCCGGGCTGCTGACCCTGACCCTGGCCTTGCCCCTGACCCTCGCCGAATTGCTGACCCTGTCCGTCCTGTCCCTCACCCTGCTGGCCCCGATCCTGCTGACCTTCGCCTTGTTGGCCCTGCTGGCCCGGATTGAACTGGTCCTGAAGGCCCCGGAACGCCTCGTCGCTCAGCCCCTGCTGCTGGCGCAGGGTCTCTGCCAGACCCTCCATCGCCTGCTGGCCGGGGCTTTGCTGGCCGCCCTGGCCCCGCGTGATCTGCATGTTCTCCATCATCTGTCGCAGCATCTCCAGCAATTGCTGCGCCTCGTCCATCCGGCCTTCTTCCATCAGTTGCTGCAACCGCTCCAGCATCTGTTCCAACTGGTCGCCGGTGATCTGCTGCATGTCCTGCTGGTTCTGCGCCTGCTGCTGGCCGTCCTGTGATTGCTGCTGCGCAAGCTGGCGCATGTAATCCTGCATCGCCTCGCGCAGTTCGCGCATCAGTTCGGCGATTTCCTCGTTGGTCGCGCCATTGCGCATTGCCTCGGACAGCCGCTCCTGCGCCCGGCGCAGCCGTTCGGCGGCGTCCGACATGTCGCCCTCCTCGATCAGCACGGCGATATCCCACAGCGCGGCGGCGATTTCGTCCTGCGTCCCAGGCTCCAGCCCGGCCGCGACCCCGGCTTCAAGACGCCGGATCGCGACGCGCAGCATCAGATAGGCGCGTTCACTACGGAAAAGCCCTTCCGGTTCGTGGCTGACCGCGCGCAGCCTCTGCGCCACCTGCGCGCCGTTCTCGCGCGTCCAGAGAAGGTCGCGGCGCTGTTCCACCACCGCGCGGGCCAGCGGGTCGAAGAAGCGTCGCCCGGGCAGCATCATCTCGGTGGGCGGGCTTGTCCCCTCCTGCCCCAGCGCATCCTGCGCGATCAGCACCATCTGAACCGGCAGCCCGGCCCAGGGGTGCTGCGACAGGTTCTCGATCAGCGTCTCGGAAAAGTCGCGCCGGTCGCCAGTGATCGTCATCGGCAGGTCCAGCACCAGCGGTTCGCGCGGTTCGGGCTCGGACATCAGACCGTAGCGGCGGTCAACCGCCTCCGCATCCAGCGTCACCACCGCGCGGCCCGCCACCACGCCGTAATCGTCGCGCGCGGCAAAGCGTTGGGCCATCTGTCCGTTGGCCTGCACCTCGGGCGGACCGTCCGCCGCGATTTCAGGCGGGGCGTCGGGGGTCAGCACGATCTGCCAGCTTCGCCCGCCCGGCCCCTCGATCGTCACCTCGCCGGGGCGGACCATCTCGAAGCTTTGTGCCATTGCATCCGCCCTTTGGGGCGCGGTGCCCTCGACCGGCCGGGCCGAGACCGTCTCGCGCAACTCCAGCGCGCCGACCTCGCCGTAAAGCCGCAGGCTCAGCAGGCTGCCATGCGGTACGGTCAGCGTTTCGGCGCGGATCTCGTTCAGGTAGAGGCTGGGCTTGGCGGTATGGGCGGGCGGCTCGATCCAGCCTTCCCAAGTCGGCCCCGCCGCCATCGCCGTGCCGCCATCGCCGGCCAGATCACCGACGCTTGCTACCCGCCAGAGCGAGCCGAAGGCCAGCGCCACGACGAACGCCGTCAGCGCCACATAGCGCAGCGCATAGGGATCGCGTGACGCCACGCGCAGGTCCGGGCAAACCGCCCGCGCCGCCCGCGCGCGGTCTGCCATGCGCGCGAGATGCGCCCGCCAGACAGCCTCGGAGGCCGCATCGCCCGCGCCGATGGCCGGATGGTCGCGCAGCGCCGTGATCGGACGGCCCGGCAGCGTGCGGTCCAGCAGGTCCAGCGCCTCGGACCGCGTCGGCCAGCGAAAGTTGCGCACTCCATGGCCGAGAGCGGCAATGATCGCGGCAGCCGCGAGTGCCAGCAAGCCCAGCGCCCAGCCGCGCGACAGCATTTCGTGCACCCCGAAGGACAGCACCGCCGCCACCGTCAGCAAAAAGCTGACAAGCGGCCAGAAGGCGCGGGTCAGGCGTTCGGCCACCATGCCCGCCCGCGTCAGACGCAGCGGCCAGCGCAAGGCTTGAAGGGCATCCTCGGGGGGGGTCGTCCGTTCGGTCATGCTCCCATCCCGTGGCGATCCGACGGGGTTGCCGGTCAAAGCCACTCGGGAATGGTATCTCGGTTTATGATCTCGTCAAAGGATGGCCTGTTCCGAATGACGGCCACGTGATCCCCCATGACCAGCACCTCGGGCACCAGCGGGCGGGTGTTGTATTCCGAGGCCATCACGGCGCCATAGGCGCCTGCCGAGCGGAAGGCGACCAGATCGCCCGGCGAGACGGGTGGCATCATGCGGCTTTTCGCAAAGCTATCGCCCGTCTCGCAGACCGGCCCCACGATGTCGAAGGGCGCCTGTTCGGTGCCGGGCGCGGGTTCGATCACCGGCACGATGTCGTGATGGGCCGAATACATCGCAGGCCGCACCAGATCGTTCATCGCGGCATCGAGGATCAGGAAATTCCGCCCCTCACCCTCCTTCACATAGATCGCCTGCGCCACCAGGATCCCGGCATTGCCCGCGATCAGGCGGCCCGGCTCGATCTCGATCTCGCAGCCCAGATCGCCGACGACGCGCTTGATCATCGCGCCATAGTCCAGCGGCAGGGGAGGGGCTGCGTTCGAGCGTTCATAGGGGATGCCAAGACCGCCGCCCAGATCCAGCCGGAGGATTTCATGCCCGTCCTGACGCAGCGCGCGGGTCAGGTCGGCGACCTTGGCATAGGCGGCCTCGAAAGGTTCGAGCGCGGTCAACTGGCTGCCGATATGCACGTCGATGCCGACCACCCGCAGTCCCGGCAGGGTCGCGGCATGGGCATAGACCGCGCGTGCCTTGGCAATCGGGATGCCGAACTTGTTCTCGGCCCTGCCGGTTGCGATCTTCTCATGCGTCTGGGCGTCCACATCGGGGTTTACCCGCACCGCGATGGGGGCCACGTCGCCCAAGCCCAGCGCCACCTCGTTCAGCGCCGCCATCTCGGGTTCGGATTCGACGTTGAACTGCCGGATCCCGCCCCCCAGCGCCAGCCGCATCTCTTCGCGCGTCTTGCCGACGCCCGAGAACACGATCCGTTCGCCCGGAATGCCAGCCGCCCGTGCGCGACGGTATTCCCCGCCCGAGACGACATCGACGCCCGCCCCCAGATCGCCCATCAGCTTCAGCACGGCCTGGTTGGAATTGGCCTTCACCGCGTAGCAGATCAGGTGATCCAAGCCCGCCAGCGCCTCCTGGAACAGGCGGAAATGCCGGGTCAGCGTGGCGACCGAATAGCAATAGAATGGGGTTCCGACCTGTGCCGCGATCTCGGGCAGGGGGATATCCTCGGCATGCAGCACGCCGTCGCGATAGAGGAAATGATCCATTCCGGGCTCAGGACGTCTTGGCGCCGCGCGGGCGCGAGCGCAGGAACAGGTAGAGCGGCAGGGCGCAGGACACTCCGATGCCGATGGCCAGCACCGCCAGCGGCCCCAGCCAGTCGCGGCGCGCGATGCTGTCGGCCACGATCCAGATTGCCAGCGCGATGGCGGCAATGGTCAGATCCCAGACCAGACCCGTGGTGCTGGCATTGACATACCAGGCGTCGATCATGCCCATGAAATCCTGACCGTTGGCGAAATACCAGCTCAGGAAATAATACATCGGGTGAATGGCGCCCCAGATCGCAAGCGCCAGAAAGATCATCCGCAGGGGCGTCATGGCCGGTTTCCTCCCGTCACGCCAATTTCGACCGTGCCGCCGACCGTCACGCCCGCCTGCGGCGGTTGCGGCGGTCCGTCGACCCCGCAACCGCCCAGCACCAGCACGGCGGCCCATATCCATCTAGAAGCCAAGGCTCACCCCTCCAGTCCCCGCGCCGATCCGCACCGGCAATCCGGCGGGCCGCACCGACACCGCCGCCCCATCCGTGCCAATCCGCACCGCGCTTGTCCCCGTCTGCACCACCCGGACCGAGGCCCCGGGGCCGCCCGGCCCGCCCGAGACCGTCACCGGCCCGCTGGCCACCCGCCCCGAGGCCTGCCCGTCCGGCGTGACCGCAACCTGGCCCGAGGGCGCGGCGCAGCCCGCAAGCAGGATCAGCCCCAGCGCGGCAAGCCGCGTCATCCCAGCCGTTCCTTCCAGCGCGCCACCTGTGCCCGCACCTGATCGGGTGCGGTGCCACCATAGCTTACCCGACTCGCGACCGAATTGTGCACTCCCAGAACGTCGAACACCTCCGCCCTTATGCCCGGATGCACGCCCTGCATGTCCGAAAGCGTCAATTCGGGCAGGTCGCAGCCCTTGCGCTCGGCCAGTGCGACCAGCATGCCCGTCACATGATGCGCCTCGCGAAATGGCAGACCCAGCGCCCGCACCAGCCAGTCGGCCAGGTCGGTCGCGGTGGAAAAGCCGCTGGCCGCCGCCGCCTCCAGCGCGGGGCGGTTCGCGGTCATGTCGCGCACCATCCCCTCCATCGCGGCCAGCGCAAGCATCAGGCTGTCGGCGGCGTCAAAGACCTGTTCCTTGTCCTCCTGCATGTCCTTGGAATAGGCCAAGGGCAGCCCCTTCATCACCATCATCAGCGCCACGTTCGCGCCCATGATCCGGCCGATCTTGGCGCGGATCAGTTCGGCCGCATCGGGGTTCTTCTTCTGCGGCATGATCGAGGAGCCGGTCGAGAACCGGTCGGAAAGCGTGACGAAGCGGAACTGCGCCGAGGACCAGATCACCAGTTCCTCGGCGAACCGCGACAGGTGCATCGCGCAGATTGACGCGGCACTCAGGAATTCCAGCGCGAAATCCCGGTCGCTGACCGCATCCAGCGAATTGGCCATCGGCCGGTCGAAGCCCAGCGCCGCCGCCGTCATCTGCCGGTCGATCGGAAAGGACGTGCCCGCCAGCGCCGCGGCACCAAGGGGACATTCGTTCATCCGCGCGCGGGCATCGGAAAACCGGCCCATGTCGCGGGCGAACATCTCGACATAGGCCATCATGTGATGGCCCCAGGTCACCGGCTGCGCCGTTTGCAGATGCGTGAACCCCGGCATCACCCAGTCCGTGCCCGCCTCGGCCTGTGCCAGCAGCGCCCGGATCAGCGCCTCAAGCCCCGCCACTGCCGCGTCGATCTGGTCGCGCACCCAGAGCCGGAAATCGGTCGCCACCTGGTCATTGCGCGACCGCGCCGTGTGCAGCCGCCCCGCCGGTTCGCCGATCACCTCCTTAAGCCGCGCCTCGGTATTCATGTGAATGTCTTCCAGCGCGGTGGAAAACGCGAAGCCGCCCGCCTCGATCTCTGACAAGACCGTGAGCAGCCCTTCCCGGATGGCCTGCGAATCCGTATCGCTTATGATGCCTGTGGCCGCCAGCATGGCGGCATGGGCGCGGGAACCGGCGATGTCCTGGGCAGCCAGCCGCTGGTCGAACGAGATCGAGGCATTGATCGCCTCCATGATCGCGTCCGGCCCGGCGGCGAACCGCCCGCCCCACATCGCGTTGGACTGGTCGTTGGTCATCGTCACGGCCCTTCGGAGGGAAAACATGTCGTTCTTCAGGTCGTTCGTCCTCTACACGGCCCTTGCGCTGGGTGCAAATGCCGCCGCCGCCGATCCCGCCGCGCTGAACGGGCTGCGCGAGGGCGACATGAAGAAGCTCGTCTTCCATGCCGCGCCGAAACCCGTCCCCGAGATCGCGCTGATCGACGAAGTCGAGGCCCCTCGCGCACTGGCCGAACAAAGCGGCCGATGGGTGGTCCTGAATTTCTGGGCGACCTGGTGCCCGCCCTGCCGCCACGAGATGCCCGCGCTTGACCGGCTGAATGCCGAATTCGGCGGCAACGGCTTCGCCGTGGTCACGGTGGCGACTGGGCGCAATTCGTCCCAGGGCATCGACCGGCTATTCTCGGAAATGGCCATCGCCACCCTGCCGAAATGGCGCGATCCCGACTCGGGATTGGCCCGGCAGATGGGGGTGATGGGCCTGCCCGTGACCGTGATCCTGAACCCCGAGGGACAGGAGATTGCCCGGATGCAGGGCGATGCCGAATGGGACAGCGACAGCGCCAAGGCGATCATCGCCGCGCTGATGAATGGGGGATGATCCGGCCATGGCTGGCTCTTGCCCTTGTGCTGGCCGCCCCGGTTTCGGCTGAGATGATCGAGCCCATCACCCCCGAAACCGCGCGCGCCTGGTCCTTTCTGTCAGACCGGGTGATGGGAGGCGTCTCGACCGGCGCCGCAGCTTATGCCGAGGAACAGGGCAGGGGCTTCCTGCGCCTGACCGGCATGGTCAGCACCGCCAATCGCGGCGGCTTCGTCCAGATGCGCCGGACCGTCACGCTGCCCCCGGATGCACAAGGCATCGTGCTCAGCGTGCGCGGCGACGGGCAGCGCTATTTCGTCCATCTGCGCAGCGCCGCCACGCGACCCTGGCAATTCCACCAGACCGGGTTTGACACCACCCCCGACTGGCGCGAGATCCGCATCCCCCCGACCGCCTTTCAACCCCGGGGCGGTGCCTCCGCCAGCCTGCGCCCCGAAACGGTCAAAAGCCTCGGCATCGCCGCCTATGGCCGTGACCAGCGCGCCGATATCGCGCTGGCCGGGATCGGCTTCTACTGACCCCGCCTGCGCAGGATTTCCTCGACCCAGGCGGGCACGATCTTGCTGGCCGGGCCATGCCGGGCCTCGGCGAAATCGCCCTCCTTCTCGGACGGCTTCAGGTTCAGCTCCAGCGTTCGCGCGCCCGCCCGCGCCGCATCCTGCACGAAGGCGGCGGCCGGATAGACGCTGCCCGAGGTGCCGATCGCCACGAACAGCTCGGCCGCGCGCAGAACGTCCCAGATCGCCTCCATGTGATAGGGAAATTCGCCGAACCACACGATATCGGGCCGCGTCGCCGGGGCGGCACAGGACGGGCAGGGATCGTCCGCGCGCATTGCCATCGGCGCGGTCCAGGTCTCGCCGCAGGCGGCACAGCGGGCGCGGGTGATCTGCCCGTGCATGTGCCAGACCGCCCGGCTGCCCGCACGCTCATGCAGGTCGTCGATATTCTGCGTGACGATCCGCACCGCGCCCGGCAGGGCATGTTCCAGCCGCGCCAATGCCGCATGGGCCGCATTCGGGATCGCCTCGGCGGCATTGCGGCGCCGCGCATTGTAGAACTCGTGCACCAGCGCGGGATTGCGGGCAAATCCCTCGGGGGTTGCCACCTCGGCCAGATCGTAGCGCGTCCAGATTCCGTCCTTGTCGCGGAACGTGCCCAGCCCGCTTTCGGCCGAAATTCCCGCCCCGGTCAGAATCACGATCTTGGTCATCGCCCGCCCCTCCGCTATCACAATGCCGAAAGGAGAGCCCCATGACCACCCGCATCCTGTTCGTCTGCCTCGGCAATATCTGCCGCTCGCCCACTGCCCACGGGGTCGTCGCGCAGATGGCCGAGGCCGCCCGCCTGCCGGTCCAGATCGACAGCGCCGGAACCGGGGGCTGGCATGCGGGCGATCCGCCCGATCCCCGCGCCACGCGCGCGGCGGCACGGCGCGGCTACGATCTTTCGGCGCTGCGCGCCCGGCAGGTGCGCACCGCGGATTTCGAGGGGTTCGACCTGATCCTCGCGATGGACCGCAGCAACCTTGCCGATCTGGAACGGATCCGCCCGCCGGGCAACACCACCCCCGTCCGGCTGTTCCTCGACTATGCCGACAGCCCCCGCGACGAGGTGCCCGACCCCTACTACGAGGGCGGCTTTGATCTGGTGCTGGATCTGGTCGAGGACGCCGCCCGCGGGCTTCTGGCCGAGATCGCCCGCCGCTGACCCGCGCCCTCTGCTTCTTCTTGGCGAAAATACCCGAAACGGCGGCCCGGAACGGGCCGCCTTTCAAAGGCTTGCGCCGCAGGCGCTCCGCCGGACGGACGGGCTCAGCCGCAATAGGCCGCCGCCATCTCGCCGAACCGCTTGTAGCGCTGCCAGAAGGCCGAATCCCGGTCGCGTTTCGACTGGCGCACGACCTGGGCCTGGTGCGGGTCGCGGAAGAACTTCGCCGCCTCGCGCTGGTCGCCGGCACTCAGCGTGATGTCGGCGGCCTGCTGGATGCAGCTGCAGACCCCGCGCGACACGCCGGGACGGTCGGATCCCAGACAGGCCCGCTCGATCGGACCCGCCAGGGCAGGGGTGGAGGACACGGCGACCATCGCCGCAAGCGCAAATGCTCTCATCTGACTGCCTCGTTCCTTGCTGGGGGCCGCTACGGGCGTCTGACGCACCCTCTGTCCGGACCCGAAAACCAAGCCTCATTATAGGCCGGGAAAGCGCAAAATTCAATCGCCCGTGCCGTTCAGGCCGTGTCGATCACATGCGTCGCCACCGCCGCGAAGAACAGCACCGAGGCGACCAGCACGAAAACATGCCAGATCGTGTTGTGATAGGGCAGCCGCTCCCACAGGTAGAAGATCATCCCCACCGTATACACCAAGCCGCCCGCCACGATCAGCCCCATCACCACCGGCGACAGCGTCGCGAACAGGCCCCAGCCCGCCACGGCCCCCGCCCAGCCCATCGACGGATAGAGCGCCAGGTTCACTGCGCGGAACCTGTAGGGCGCCAGCACCCGCAGCCCCGTGCCAGCCGCAGCCGCGGCCCAGAGCCCTGCCAGAAGCCCCGCCCCATGCCCGCCCGAGAGCAGCGTGAAGGGCGTGTAGGTGCCCGCGATCTTCCAGTAGATGGCCGAATGATCCAGCCGCCGCAGGATCGGTGTCCAGTCCGGGTGCTGGACCATGTGATACAGCGCCGAGAACCCGATCATCGCGAACAGCGCGGCGCCATAGACCGTGATCCCCAGGATCGCCGCCCCATCGCCGCGAAAGACGATGGCCAGCGCCACCAGCACCGGAACTCCCACCGCCACCGCGGCCAGCCCCGTGACATGCACCACCGCGTCCGAGACCCTCTCGGCCCGCGAATAGGACGGATATCGCTCACTCATGCCAACCCCCACGCAAAATCGTTGTCCATCCGCGCAAGAGCCTACCACGCCGCCCCGCCTGCGTCAAAATCGCGCATATGGGCAAAGCGTTTCAACCTCGTGACCAGCCCGTCCGCCACAAGCGCAGGATGCGTGCCTCTTTCCTTCCCGGGCGGGGCCCGTCGCGGATACCGGAGTGCCCGTTGTCCGACCAAGTGCAATGCTGCAGGACTGCATCTCATCCGACAGCGTCGATCGACCCGTATCGACCCGCTCTTCAGCGCGAAAACCTGATGAAACGTGCCGCTCAAGGGATGGTCGTTCGGTGAACGCGCGTCCCTGATCGCGGCACCCGCCAAATGGGGCCACCTAAAATTCTTGCGAGCCGGGCGTTTGACCGGATGTCTTGCAGCAGCGGAAGCCCAGATGGTAGTTCTCGTGGCTTCTCGGGCTCATCACCCGGTCGCCATGCCAGTAGGGCGCGCGCCAGCGGCACCAGTCGGGATGGGCGCGGTACTTGTCCCAGATGAACCAAGATCCCTTCATCTCGGTCACGCCCAGCGTGGTGCTGCCCGCGCTGGCCATCTGGTCGGGGGCCAGCGGCAGATTCATGTGCTCGGCCACGTTGCCGTTCAGGTCATAGACCTTGAGCGGGCTGGCGCAGCCCGCGAAACTGCCCGCCGGATAGGTGTTCGAGCCGCAATTCTTCCAGCCGCCGCCGGGACAGGTCGGGCTTTTCTCGCTGTTCTGGGCGCAGACGCCGCGGCGGAAGGCGGGGCCATAACTCCAGCGGGCCGTGCCTTCGTATTTCGCGTTATGGGCCGCGCGCATCCGGTTCACCGCCGCCGAGGCTGACAGCCCGCGCGCAAGGTCGAAGCGGTAATCGGGCGGCGTGAGCGCGCCCTGGCAGGCGCCTTCCCATTCATGCGCATCGCACAGCCGCTTGCCCTCGGCGGCGCAGATTTCGGCGGCCTCCTTCGCCTTGACCCAGACTACGGGATAGGCGCAGGGGATGTTGGGATATTCGAACTGGTCGATGCAGACGGTCGCATCCTCGGGGCGCTGCGTGGCCGGATCGTAGAGCGGCGCCATGAATTTCGCGCCGCAGATCCGTTCGAAGCGGCGGTTGACATAGGCAGCCAGCGCATTGCCGCCCGCGCGGGCGTTGCATTCCGCGCGGGTCATCGCGTGGCGGGTGATGGCGGGGTTGCCTTGGCCCAGCACGGGCGAGGCCGCAAAGATCGCCCGGATCCGGTCAAGCTGCGCCGGGCTGACTCCGCGCGCCTCGGCGATCTCGTCGAACAGGCGCGCGTTGTTCTCGGCCAGCGTCTGCGCGGCAGCCGGAACAGCCCAGACAAGGCAGGCAAGAACGATCGCAAGGCATCTCATTTCGCGGCCTCCTTGCGCAGCAGATAGAAGAAGTCACGGTTGTCGGCAGAGCCGACAAAGCGCGGCACCCGGCTGCCATCGGCAGCGCGCGCGTCGATCTGGGCCATGCCCGCGACAAGATGGTGCAGCGCGATGCCGCCGCCGGGGTCCGCAGCATAGGCCGCCATGTAGGTGTGTTCCATCGCGTTCATGTCCAGAAGCATCGCGTAATCGCAGCCATAGGCCTGAAACACCCGCGCCATGGCGGACGGCGTCGCCGTCGAGAACCACGCATAGACCAGAAACGGCCCGTTCGGTCCGGGCCGCAGGCAGGCACCCGCACGCAGCGTCCTGAGTTCGGCCTTGTCCGAGCCCGACCAGTTGCCCGGCAGCCATTGGCGCACCATTGCACCGGGAACGGGCTGGCCGGTCGCTGGGTCAGGCTCGACCAGCGCGACGCCGTTCTGTCGGGCAAAGCGGATCTCGCGCAGCGGCGGGGCGTCCGCGCTGTCCCATGTGCGCATCCCCACCCTGCCATCGGTCAGGACGTAAAGCGTGGCCAGCCCGGGCTGCAACCGGCTGAGCACCGTGCCATGGACGACAAAGCCGTAATGGTGGCCGTGGTTCGTGGCTGCCAGCGGCCCCGAGCGAAAGGCGCCATGCTCGCGCTTGAAGCCGCCGGTAAAGGTGGCGGCGACGCGGCGCGCCTCGGCCGGGGACAGCATGCCGGTGGGCACCAGCGGATCGGGGCGGGCAAAGCCGTCGGGGCCGGGAAGCGCGCGGTTGCGCGCGGCTTCGGGCGGGCGGGGCGACCAGTCGAGCCGGGGATGCTCGGTGCCGGTCTCGTAGCCCAGATCGAAGAGCGACAGATCGAAGCCCACCAGGTAGACATCGGCCTTGCCCTCGACCGGATCGAGCGGATTGGCGCGCTGATCGCCGCGCAGGATGGCGGCGTCGATCATCCGCGGTTGCAACGCCGAGGCATAGATGCCGGGGGCACCGTCCAGCGCGTACCAGGCGCCCATCTCCATCCGCGTGGGGCTGGCGCCGACCAGATCGAAGGTCATCGTGGTATACATCACCGGATGATCGGCCAACCGCGCGCGCCCCAGCGCTGCCGCCGCTCGGCCGGGATCGGCATCGGTCACCAGCGCCCCGCTTTCAAGGTAGCGATCCTTGTAGAGCGTGCTTTTCACAAGGCCGACGAGACCTTCGCCGAAGGCGATCTTGTCGCGCAGGAACTCGGCGGTTCGCTCCAGGCTCGTGCGGCTGCCCGCAACCGGGTTGCGCAGATAAAGCAGGTCGCCGCAGACCGGTGCAAAGGGTAGGCCGGTGGCGCGGGCGGCTTCAAGCTCGGGCGTCGTATCTGCCCAGGGGCGACAGAGCCCCTCCCTGCCAAACGAAAGCGCGGGAGCGGGACCGCCGGTCAGCGCGATCCGGCGGGCAAGCGGTGCGGGGTTCTCGAGGTGATAGGTTTCGCGCCCCTTGCCGGGGCGAAACAGCTCGAGCAGGAACCAGCCGTTCGCATCGGGGTTCAGCGCGGTCAGGGCAATCCGCGTGCCATCGGCGGCGCGAGCCTCTTGCCGTGTGCGAAAGACCTGAAGCTCGACCACCGAGCGGGCGAGGTCCTCGTTTGCCAGGGCGTTCTGCCGGGCGAGCGTCACGGCGCCGGGGTGGCCTGCGGGTTCTGCCGGGGCGAAGCCAGGCCAGAGCGCGAGCGGAAAGACCCCCGCAAGGCGAAGTAGGGCACGCAACCTATGGAACAAGACGGCAATCATTTCCGCCCGACTGTGCAGAACAGATGTTTAAATGGTGTAACCCCCGGCCTTGCGGAAGCAGGTTCTTTACCCCCATGCGCAGCCTATTCGGACGAGACGTGACGGGGCAAGACAAGTCCGTTCGCGCGCGGGACCATTCAAGCGACATCGCCGAGCCCCGGGGGGAGGCAACGACCTGCGCGGAGAGCCGGGCGCCGCAGGCGGGGCACCCGGCGTCGCGTTTCAGCGGATCAGGAAATCTTCGAGCCGGGCGCCTTTCTTCAGCGCCTCTTCCAGCCAGTTCGGGCGTCGTCCCCGCCCGCTCCAGGTTTCCGCGGCATTGGCGGGATTGCGGTATTTCGCGGCCGCCTTGCTGCGTCGGGTCTTTTTCCCGAAAATTTCATCCAGTGAAAATCCGAACTCCTTGGCCTTTTCCTCAAGCACGGCGCGGACTTTCGCCTTTTCGCGATCGTTGAACGACGCGATGGCCGCATCCACCTCCTTGCGGAGCTGCTTGAGTTCGGCGAGCGAGAGTTTTTCCAGTTCCTTTGGCATTCAGGTATCCTGCTGCATTGCGTTTCTCTGCCGGTTTCCGTGTCCTGCGTATTCATTGGGCGCAGAACTTGGGAAAATCCACCTGTCATTTTAGACATGTTTCGTGACAAAAGGCGAGGGCGCTTGCAACGGAAAAGCCGTGCAAGGCTCGACGGGGCGTCGATCGGCGAGAAATTGCCGAAAGCGGAAAACGGCGGAAAGGCGCGGGGTGCTGCCCGATCCGCTCAGAGGCTCTGGTCGTAGGCGCCTACCGCCGGTTCTGTTCGGATCACCGCATTTAGATCGGCGAAGATCGCTCGAAGTTCCTCTTCGCTGTCAGGGCTTTCGCAGACCACCACCAGGTTGGGGGTATTGGACGAGGCGCGCACCAGACCCCAGCCGCCATTTTCCAGCATCACCCGCGCACCATTGACGGTGACGATATCGCAGATCGCTCGCCCGCCAAGGGGTTCGCCGTGCGCGTGCCGATCCTGAAGTTTTGCCACCAGCCGGTCAAGCACGGCATATTTCTCGGTATCGGCGCAAAAGGGCGACATGGTGGGCGAAGAAAAGGTCCGGGGCAATGAACGGCGCAGGTCCGAGAGCGAGCGGCCGGGATTGCGGTCCATCAGCTTGCAGATCTCGACCGCGACCCGCATCCCGCAGTCGTAGCCCCGCCCGACGGGACCGGCGAGGAAATAATGACCCGATTTCTCGAAACCCGCCAGCGCGCCGGTGGCATGCACCCGCCGCTTCATGTGGCTGTGGCCGGTCTTCCAGTATTCCGTACTGGCCCCCAGCGCCCGCAATTCCGGGTCGCTGTGGTAAAGGCCGGTCGATTTCACATCGACCACGAATTTTGCACCGGGATACAATCTGGCATAGTCGCGCGCCAGGATCACGCCCATCTTGTCGGCGAAGATCTCCTCGCCCTCGTCGTCCACCACGCCGCAGCGGTCGCCGTCGCCATCGAAGCCCAGCGCCATGTCCGCGCCGTTTTCGCGAACCGCCCGCGCCATGTCATGCAGCATCTCCATGGCCTCGGGGTTGGGGTTGTAATTGGGGAAGGTGTAATCCAGGTCGCAATGCAGCGGCACCACCTCGACGCCGATCCTTTCGAGGATCTCGGGCGCGAAATCGGAGGCGGTTCCATTGCCGGTGGCGCAGACCACTTTCAGCGGGCGCGACATACGGAAATCCGCGACGAGGTCATGGATATAGGCCTCGCGCACGCCATCCTCGCGCCGCCAACCGCCGCCGGGCCGGGCCTCACCCAGCCCGCCCAGCACGATATCGCGCAACTCGGCCATTTCCTCGGGGCCATGGGTCAGCGGCCGTTCGAACCCCATCTTGACGCCGGTCCAGCCATTCGGATTGTGGCTGGCCGTCACCATCGCGACGGCGGGCGCGTCCAGATGGAACTGGCTGAAATAGGCCATGGGCGAAAGCGCCGGGCCGATGTCGCGCACCGTGATGCCCGCCTGCACCAGCCCCAGAATCAGCGCCTGCTTGATCGCCAGCGAATAGTCGCGGTAATCATTGCCCACCGCGATTTCAGGCCGGATGCCCCGGTGCATCATCTGGGTGCCAAGGCCAAGCCCCAGGGCGGTCAATCCGGGCAGGTTGATTTCCTGCGGATAACGCCAGCGCGCATCGTATTCGCGAAAGCCCGTGGGCGCGATCATCGGGTCACGCAGGAAAGCCCAGGTGTTCGGGCGAACCTCGGAAAGCGGTCTGGTCATCGGCGGCTCCCTGGCGCGTTGTGGAAATACGCAGCCGGTCTAGCCGATGGAGCGGGTTCTGCCCAGAGCAAGCACGCGGCAGGTGTCGTGAAGGACCTCGCTACCCGGGCGAACCTGTCGTCCGACCCGCGCGCCGGATCGTGGTCAGCCGAGTGTTACAGAACGCCCCGGCTGCGTGCGATCGAGGCAGCCTGCGAGGGGGTTTGTGCGCCGAGCTTGCGCTTGGCATTGGCCAGCCGCGCCTTGACAGCGCTCATCGAGATGTCGAGTTCGGCCGAGATCTGTTTCAGCCGCATTCCGTTGGCCTGCATTCGCAACGCCTCTGTCTCGGCGCGCGTCAGCCGCCGGGGCGGCGTGCCGGACCTGTGCATCTGTGTCAGGAGGGACAGAAGCTCGCGCATCTCGATGCCGGAGAAGGGCCGGTCGGGACGGGCGAAAGTGCCATAGCTGCGCCGCCCCTTTTCCTCGGTGCAGGGCACGCAGGCCACCGCACCGTGATGCAGGCCGTATCCGCGCGCCTCGCGCAGGACGCCGCGGGGATCGTCGAGCCCGAGCCGGTCCCAGGAGGTGACGCCGCTATTGGTATAGACCCATTTCAACACCGGATCATGCACGACGAGGCCCTGGACGGTGTAATGCTCGACCCAGGCCTCGGGCAGGTGGTTCAGTTCCTCTGCCGGATAGGAGAACCCGACCCGCAACGCCACATAGAATCCCGCGGGGGCAAGTTCATCGAGGCGGTCTGCATAACGCTTGATCTGGCTCATCGGGGACGTTTCGTGTCCTGTAGTTCAAATTCCGTGGCGGAATGTGTAATGCTCCGTCCTAGCAGGTGGCATCGCAGAAGGCCACTCAACCTTTACGCGAGGTGCCGCCGAGGTCATGGATCGAGTTAACAAGGTTGCGGAACTTCTGACCGCGCTGGACGGGCTTTGCGATACGGGTTTCTCACTGGCCATTCGTATTCGCTATACACGCCCCCTCCTCCTTTATCAGAGCTATTCGCAGGCGTGGAGAGAATTCTATTTCGAGAACGGGCTGCTGATCTCGGATCCGGTGGTGCACTGGGGGATCGCCAATACCGGAGTGCTGATGTGGGACGACCCCACGCTGCAAGATCCTGCGGGAGTGCTTCCGCTGGCGCACCAGTACGGGTTGCGAAACGGCGTCACGATTGCCACCGGGGCGAGCAATTCGCGCACGATCACGGGACATACGCGCTCGTCCGGTCCGTTTGCCGAGGATGAGATCGGGCAACTGGAATGCCTGGTCGAGACGCTGCACGAGGTCACCGAGGGGCTGAATGCGCCCGACTGTCCGGAGGTGACGGCGCTGCGCGCGCTTGATTTCGCCTGCTACTGAGCGGTCCGCCGGATCGCCGCTGCGGCCCGGCGGACGTCACGACCCTGTCACGGGCGCCAGGCTAGGCTATGCGTGCAATGGCGGGCGGCTACGGATATGTTTTCCGATGTCGGCGCATGGAGGTTGCGGTGCGGGGACGATATTGGAGCGGGCATGACGTCGGTGCGGCTTTGCGGATTGGGTCAAGGCCATGACCGGGCGCGGCGTGTCCCCGCTGGACCCGTTCGGCCTCGTTCGAACTGCGTGGCGGGTCAACGAGGTCGCGCCGGGTCATGCGGGTGCGATCGCGCGCGACCAAGGCGAGCATTGGCAGGGGGTATTCACGCAGACAGCGACCGTGATGCGCGCGGCGCGGATGAGCGGGCGGCATGCGACGGCGGCCGACTGGGCCGGGCATTGGCGCGCGTATCTGCGCGATTCGGCCGAACGCGCGGTACCGGCCGCCGATATCTTGCGCCAGCGTGCGGATGCGCTTGCCGCCGCCGAGGCGGAGGGCGCTCCCCCCGCGCTGCCCCATGCGCAAGAGCCGGTAATGGAGGCCGGGGGTCTGGCGCGCCCCTGCAACGCGCGGCTGGTCCGGCTGGTGCCTGCCGCCGCGCCCGCGCCGGTCGCGCGGCCCGTGCTGTTGGTCGCGCCGCGGATGGGCGGGGCTGACGGGCTGACCGGAGCGGCGGCCGCTGCATTGGCCGCGGGGCTGCCGGTCCATGCGGCCGGGTTTGGCCGTTGCCCGGTGCCGGGCCAGACCGTTGCCGACGCGATCGACGCGTTGGCCGCCTTTGCCGTCGAGATTGCCCGCCGCCACCCTGACGTGCCCGCGCCGGCGGTGCTGGGGCAGGGGCCGGGCGGCTGGTTGCCGCTGGTGCTGTCCGCCGCGCATCCCGGGGCTACGGGCGCGGTGCTTCTGGACATGGTGGCGCTGGCGCCGGGGCTTTATCTGATGGGCGTCGAGGCGGTCGAGGGGCGGGGGGATGCGCGACGGGTCGAGCCGTCACTGGCGCCCGCCTTGCGGGCCGCCATCGCGCCACCCATGGCCGAGGCCTCGCGCGCGCTGCACCCGCTGCGGCTGGGCAATGCTGCGATCTCGTCGCGGAACCCCTGGCTCGGGCCGGTGTCGACTGCAGCAGCGCGCAGACGCGAGACGCGCCAGCCCGCCGCGCCCGACAATCCCTTCGTCTGGGTCGAGCGGATGGGGTTTGAGCTGGCGGGTAATTGGCTGGATCCGGGCGCGGCGATGCGCAGAGCGGCGGTCGATACGGGCTTTCACGCGGTTTGGGGCGCGCCCTAGATACGGGCCTTCGGTGCCGTTGCGTGGCCCAGGGCGGTACAGGAACAAGCGTCCGAAGCCCCCCGCGCCAAGGCGCCGGGCGGCTCGGTCCGGACAAGGGAAACCACTGCCGAATGAGGGCCATATGAGAATCGATGAAAACCGCGTCTTCGACGAGATTGCCATAGGCGACAGCGCCGAGATCGTGCGCATCTGCACGGAAGACGACTTCTACGTCTTCGCTTC
The DNA here is from genome assembly GCF_011048875.1 of Rhodovulum sp. NCBI lineage: Bacteria > Pseudomonadati > Pseudomonadota > Alphaproteobacteria > Rhodobacterales > Paracoccaceae > Rhodovulum > Rhodovulum sp. The sequence continues at coordinate 645 of NZ_DSDD01000452.1, read as the reverse complement.
CGCCTCGGGCAATCACAATCCCATGCATCTCGCGGGGCATGACGGCGATGGCGACGGCATGCCCGAGGCGGTGGCGCCGGCGATGTGGGTGGGCTCGCTGGTCTCGGCGGTGATCGGCAACATCCTGCCCGGTGCAGGCACGCTTTACCGCGCGCAGTCGCTGCGCTTTCAGGGCCGCGCCCATGCGGGTGACGAACTGGTGGCGCGGGTCACTGTCACCGACAAGCACCCGCCCGACGGGCTGGTGATGGCGACCGAGGTGAGCCGACGCTCGGATGGCGTGACGATCCTGACCGGCGAGGCCGAGGTTCAGGCGCCCGCCCGCAAGATGCGGTTCGACGATCTGGAGATCCCCGGCCTGCTGATAGAGCACCACCGCCATTTCGATGCGATCATTTCGCGTGCCGAACCGCTGCCGCCGCTGCCGACGGCGGTGATCGCGCCCGAGGAACCGAAATCGCTGGGCGGCGCGCTGCTGGGGGCGCGGCACACGATCATCGCCCCGATCCTGATCGGCGACCCGGCGAAGATCGCGGCGGCCGCGCGCGAAATTGGCGCCTCGCTCGACGGGATCGAGATCGTCGAGGCGGCGGATCACCATGCCGCGGCAAATATTGCCGTCGACCTGGTGACGCAGGGCCGGGC